>NZ_JACJUZ010000011.1:0-91594 GCF_014299995.1 Sphaerospermopsis sp. LEGE 00249
CCCCAGTCCCCACCTCCCTGAAATCCCCCCTGGGAGGTTAATTTAACAGGTTCTCAACAATATTTAGAAATGTAAATTTTACATTCTTTAATATAAACTACTGGGTCTAGATATGATCCCAAAATACCTGTAGTTGAGTATTGGTATATGGTTTCAGAATCATTAAATTAATATAAAATGTATAAAATTTCTTCTTATCTACAAACTTAATGAAGTTTTGTAACGAAAATTAGTAACTTTTCGGGTATACACCCCTTATATGTAAAGGACTTGAGGCTTTTCTTATTACCTGATCTTATTTATTCATAAATTGTAACAAATAAAGTCTCTATAGCAGTGTATAAACTAATCTGGAGGGGTTCAAAAACAGAGCAAAGTTAAACGAGGCAACCAATCCAATCTCGTTGGCTGGTTTCTCATAAAATTACCTCTGATTCTCATATTTCTGCCTTCAGGAAGATAGACGAGAAAATGAGAAAAGAAGTAGACAACAACTTAGCTTTGATTAACTCATTGTTTTTGAGCATCCATTCCTGATTGATAAAACAGCACCTGTTTCAATCAACACAACTCTCAACTAAGTAATTAGGAGATTAGAGTCCATGACATTAGATGTATTTTCCAAGGTTGTTACTCAAGCTGACGCTAGAGGCGAATTCTTAAGCACCGAACAACTAGATGCTTTGACAGCAGTTGTAGCTGCTGGTAGCAAGCGTTTGGACGTTGTTAACCGCATCACCAGCAACGCTAAAGATATCGTTACCAACGCTGCTCGTGCTTTATTTGAAGAACAGCCCCAATTGATCGCTCCTGGCGGTAACGCTTACACCAACCGTCGCATGGCTGCTTGTCTGCGCGACATGGAAATCATCTTACGCTATGTTACCTACGCTGCATTGGCTGGTGACGCTAGTGTTCTCGATGACCGTTGCTTAAATGGCTTACGTGAAACTTACCAAGCTTTGGGTACTCCTGGTGCTTCCGTAGCTGTTGGTGTTCAAAAAATGAAAGAAGCTGCTATCAATATCGTTAACGATCCCAACGGTATCACCAAAGGTGATTGCAGTTCTTTAGTTTCTGAATTGGCAAGCTACTTTGATCGTGCTGCTGCTGCTGTTGTTTAATCAACGTTGTTTAATCAACAAGTACAAACAAGTACAAGTAGTCCACAGCTAAAAATCTAGCTATTCCAACAAGATACGAAACCAATCAAGGAGAAATTAGACCATGAAAACCCCAATTACCGAAGCTATCGCATCTGCTGATACCCAAGGACGTTTCCTGAGCAACACAGAATTACAAGCTGTTAACGGTCGTTTTGTACGTGCTGCTGCCAGCATGGAAGCTGCTCGTGGTTTGACAGCTAACGCTCAAAAGCTGATTGATGGTGCTACTAACGCCGTATACAGCAAATTTCCCTACACCACCTCTACACCAGGCGCTCAATTTGCTGCTGATGCTCGTGGTAAGTCTAAGTGCGCTCGTGACGTTGGTCACTACCTCCGCATCATCACTTACAGCTTGGTTGCTGGTGGCACAGGTCCTTTGGATGAGTTCCTAATTGCTGGTTTGGCTGAAATCAACAGCGCATTTGATTTGTCTCCTAGCTGGTATGTTGAAGCTTTGAAATATATCAAAGGCAACCACGGTTTGAGCGGTCAAGCTGCTAACGAAGCTAACACCTACATTGACTACGCTATCAACGCTCTCAGCTAGATAGCTTCTTGCCCGGAGAAGGGTACAAGTGCTGGATGAAGTTTATCCCTTTGGGGTTAAATCAGTTTTCGTGGGGAATCTCTTTTCACTCGACTAGACTGAATCACCTAGCAGTTGGATCTCGCTCCGGGCATAGTTTTATGTATGTTAGGTGACAGGTTACAGGTGACAGGTGACAAGTGACAGGTGACAGCGATAATAGTTTTCTGATCACTAAAGTTTGTATCACCAGTTAATTAATGTCCTGATTACCTTATCTGTGGCTATAGCTAACAAATAACCAACTTGATGCAACCAGCAATTGGTTAGAAAGAGCAGTATTGCTAATCAAAATTGCTAATCAAAGGGGAAAAACAATGGCAATTACAGCAGCAGCGTCTAGGCTGGGAACTGAGCCTTTTAGTGATTCACGTCGAGTTGAACTACGCCCCAAAGCCAGCCGCGAAGAAGTGGAAATGGTGATCAAAGCCGTTTATCGCCAAGTTTTAGGAAACGACTATATTCTGGCTTCAGATCGCTTGAAGAGTGCAGAGTCACTTTTGCGTGATGGCAATTTGAGCGTGCGTGAGTTTGTGCGGAGTATAGCTAAGTCAGAACTCTACAAATCCAAATTCTTCTATAACAGTTTCCAAACTCGGTTGATTGAACTCAACTATAAACATTTGTTGGGTCGCGCTCCTCTGAATGAGTCTGAGGTGACATACCACTTAGACTTATATATTAACGAGGGTTACGATGCAGAAATCGACTCTTATATAGATTCGATGGAGTATCAAAACAACTTTGGCGACAATGTTGTTCCATATTATCGCGGGTTTGATTTTCAACCAGGACAAACATCTGCTGGTTTTACCCGGATGTTCCGTTTGTACCGTGGATATGCCAATAGTGATACTGCTCAGGTAGAAGGTAGCAAATCACGTTTGGCGAGGGAATTAGCAAGTAACAAAGCTTCCTCCGTTGTCGGTCCATCCGGTAGCAATAATAATTGGGCATTCCGTCCCACTGCGGATAACGCTCCCAAACAAAACTTAGGTAATGCTGTAGGGCAATCGGATCGCGTTTACCGAATTGAAGTAGCGGGCATACGCAATCCAGGATTCCCCAGCGTGCGCCGCAGCAGCACAACTTTCATTGTACCTTATGAGCGCCTTTTAGACAAAATGCAGCAAATTCACCGATCCGGTGGCAAAATTGTCAGCGTTATATCCACATAAGGTAGAGTGCTGTTTGTTGGTATACCCCATCAAGAGGAGATTTAGAAGTAATGTTCGGTCAAACTACACTTGGTGCTAGTAGCGTTTCTTCATCTGCAAGCCGTGTATTTCGTTATGAAGTTGTGGGCTTAAAGCAAAACCAAGAAACCGACAAAAATAATTTCAGCATTCGTCGTAGCGGTAGCGTATTTATGACCGTACCCTACAGCCGGATGACTGAAGAAATGCAGCGGATCAGCCGCTTAGGTGGCAGAATTGTCAAAATTGAACCTTTGACTGTAGCAGAATCATAAAGCCCTGGTCATGATAGAACCCAGTACGTCAGAATATTCTGCCGAAAATGGGGCGCAGTTGACACCAGAGCAAGCGATCGCCAACCTGCAATCATCAGATTTAAGTCTCCGCTATTATGCCGCTTGGTGGTTGGGTAAATTTCGAGTCAGTCAGCCAGAAGCCGTAGACGCACTGATGACAGCGTTAGAGGATGAAGCTGACAAAACAGAACTAGGAGGTTATCCACTCCGAAGAAATGCAGCCAGAGCATTAGGAAAATTGGGCAGTCCTAAAGCTATACCGGGCTTGATTCAGTGTTTGGAATGCTCAGATTTTTATGTGCGGGAAGCAGCAGCCCAATCTTTAGCAATGCTGAACGCTAAAGCAGCATTACCAGCACTGATCAAAATGCTAGATGGGGGTGTTGCCAAGGCCGTGCAAGTACCAGGCCGCCCCCATCTTACCCAACCATATCAGGCAGTGTTAGAAGCCTTGGGAGCTATTGGTGCAACTGAGGCTATTTCCCTAATTCAGCCTTTTTTAGAGCATCCAGTCACAAGGGTGCAATGCTCCGCAGCTAGGGCTATGTATCAACTCACCCAAGATTCTCAGTATGGGGAATTTTTGGTGACAATGATGCAAAGCAGTGATCTGAAATTGCGGCGCTCTATTTTGGGGGATTTGGGAGCGATTGGGTATATGGCTGCTGCTGATGCGATCGCCCAAGCTCAGGCAGAAAATAGTTTTAAACTCATGGCGCTTAAAGGATTGTTAGAACATCAACTTGCGGATGGATTAGATTGCGTTTCTGATCAGGCAGTCCGAGTCATGCACCTGATGGATTCACTTTTATAAGTTGGTGATTGGTGATTGGTGATTGGTGATTGGTGATTGGGAAGAATAAACTTTTGCCTCTTGCCTCTTGCCTTCTTACTGTCACCTTCCAACTACTGACCACTGAGACATGAATGAACTAATTAATGCTGTCAACCAAGCGGAAACATCAGCGCAAATGGTGACAGCCGTGAAGAACCTAGCAGCAGCTAAAGATCCAGAGGCCATTTCTACCTTAATCGCTGTTTTTGGTTACAATAACCCAGCAGCAGCGGTGGTGGCAGTAGCAGGACTCACAGAATTGGGAGAAATAGCAGTACCCCAATTGCTAGAACAAATTGATGATTATAACTATGGCGCACGGGCTTATTCGATTCGCACCTTGGCTGCGATCGCTGATCCCCGTGCTTTAGATGTGTTAATCACCGCTGCTGCTACAGACTTCGCGCCTAGTGTGCGCCGTGCTGCTGCTAAAGGATTAGGAAATTTAAACTGGTCTCAATTAGGCATTGCTGAACGTCAAACAGCTATCAATCGCGCTTTAGAAACATTGCTGTTAATTTGTCAAGATACAGACTGGTCAATTCGTTATGCTGCCATTGTTGGTTTACAGTCTTTGGCAAAAATAGCAGAGGTTCGAGAAATCATCTTAACTCGATTCCAAGAAATGCTGGCTCATGATAGTGAAAAAGCTGTTTGCGCTCGCATTCAATTGGCTTCTAGAACACCGATTCATTAATCGTCAGGGCGAAGCATTTGGGTAATAACCTATCGCTGAAACCAGTTCATATTCTGTCCGAATGCTTCGCCCCTACAAGGTAAAAACAGATTACCTAGCATTACTGAATCGACACTCTAGCCAATTAGCTTCTACCAGTTTAGGATTTTAAATTTCAGCATCACCATAAAACAAGGTAAAAGTCAAGATGTCAATACCACTTTTAGAATATTCTCCTTCTTCACAAAATCAGCGTGTCGAAGGTTACGAAGTTCCCAACGAAGACACCCCAACCGTTTATAAACTGAACTACGCCACATCAGATCAAGATGTTGATGCAATTATTTGGGCAGGATATCGGCAGATTTTTAGCGAACATCTGATTTTAAGCAGTTATCGTCAAAAATTTTTAGAATCTCAACTGCGAAACCGGGCTATTACTGTTCGTGATTTTATCCGGGGTTTGGGTAAATCAGATGTTTTCCGCAGCCAAGTAGCAGAGGTTAACTCTAACTATCGCTTAGTTGATATTATCCTCAAGCGGTTTGTGGGACGGGCAGCTTACAACAAAGATGAAGAAATTGCTTGGTCTATTGTTATTGCTACCAAAGGCGTACATGGCTTTATTGATGCGTTGTTAGACTCTGACGAGTACCTCAACAACTTTGGTGATGATATCGTACCTTATCAACGTCGTCGCTTTGGTTCACGTCCTTTTAACTTAGTTAACCCCCGTTACAATGCCAATTGGCGCGATACCCAAAGTATGCGTTCTTTTGGTTATCGTTCCTTCTACAGCATCCGCACTTCGGGAACTCTCACTACTGAAGATATCCGCAAAGCTATTCCAGCTAACTTCTTGGCAATGGCTGGAAACATCATTACTCCTGAACGCAACTACCAAAGAACAATTGCTGCTGTGACTTCTCAAGTGAAAACTTTGGAAATTCCCGACACTTCACGGGATGTCACCACAGAAGAAGTAACCATTAAACCAGTAGCAGTTTCTCTACCTTACAGCTATATCCCGGCGATCGCGAAAAATTAATCAAAGGGAATAGGGAACAGGGAACAGTAAGAAGGCAAGAAGCAATAGTTCGACTTCGCTCACCAACCAGGCAAGAGGCAAGAGTTTATTCTTCCCAATTACCAATTACCCATTACCCATTACCCATTACCACTTACAAACAACATAAAATATGGCAATACCTTTACTAGAATATAAACCCAGTTCACAAAACCAACGGGTTGCTGGTTACGAAGTACCCAACGAAGATACTCCCAGAGTTTACCGCATTGAAGATTATGCTTTTGGTGGTGAAGTTGAAGAATTGATTTGGGCTGCTTATCGCCAACTTTTTAGCGAACACGTCATCCTCAAATTCTACCGCCAAAGTAATTTAGAATCTCAGGTAAAAAATAAAGCTATTACTGTCCGTGATTTCATCCGGGGTTTAGCTAAATCTGACGCTTTCCAGGATTTGGTAATTAAAACCAATTCTAATTATCGCTTAGTAGAAATTGGACTCAAACGGTTGTTAGGTCGTGCGCCTTATAACAAAGATGAAGAAATCGCTTGGTCTATCAAAATTGCTACCGATGGCTGGGATGGTTTTGTGGATGCTTTGATAGATTCTCAAGAGTATCAAAGCTGCTTTGGGGAAAATATTGTTCCTTACCAACGCCGACGTTATAAAGATAGACCCTTTAATTTAGTCACACCCCGCTATGCTGACTATTGGCGGGATAAGCTAGAAGCTGAACGCTACAAACCCGGTAGTATCAGTGACTTCATGAAAATGGCTGCTGCTGTTAATATCAGGATTGTTACTTATACACCAGTTAGCACAGCTAACATTGCAATTCCCGATACTACTAGGGAAACAGTACCCGCAGGTGTTCCTGTGTCTATCAGTCCTAGTGCTAGTTTCCCAGTTCGTTAAATCTCTTAATTAGGTATGTAACCTAATGAGAGAAAATAGTTAAAGTGCGAATTGGGAATTTTAGTGATCAAACCTAATTCTGTTTTGAAACAAACCCAATTCTGTTTTTAAACGAAACGAATTTATCAACAAGAGGAAAGACGCAGCATGGCACTGCCATTACTTCAATACAAACCATCTACCCAAAACCACCGCGTTAGCAGTTTCGGTGTTGCTGATAAAAACGAAGATACTCCTTATATCTACCGTTTAGAAGATGTTAGTTCTTACACTGACATTCAAAGCATCATTTGGGCTTCCTATCGCCAAGTTTTCAGCGAACATGAAATTTTGAAGTTTAACCGCCAAATTACTTTAGAATCTCAACTGAAAAATGGTTCTTTGTCTGTTAAAGACTTCATTCGTGGTTTAGCTAAATCCGAAGCTTTCTATCGTTTAGTTGTTTCTGTTAACAACAACTACCGTTTAGTAGATATCACCCTCAAGCGGATTTTGGGTCGTTCTGCTTACAACAAAGAAGAAGAAATTGCTTGGTCAATTGTTATTGGTACTAAGGGTTTTGATGGCTTTGTTGATGCTTTGGTAGACAGCGAAGAATATAACCAAAACTTTGGTGATAACACCGTACCTTACCAACGTAAACGCATGGAAGGTCGTCCCTATAACTTGGTTACTCCTCGTTACGGTGTGGACTTCCAAGAAACAGCAGGTACAGTCAGAACCGACTGGCGCTTTGTGTTGGAAAACTTCTACACTGCAAAGGCGAAAACAAAACGTCTCAGAGAAGGCGATCCTGGCAAGTTTGCAGATATGGCCGCTTCTCTGTCTGGTAAGGGTAACTATGCTCAAAGAATCTCTTCTTTTGACATTGATTACTTGAATGAAGTTCCTTATCGTGGTAGACGCTAAAATCGGTAATTCTCTAATTACCTATTGATTACCTAAACTTTCTACTGGGTCTGGTTTTTACTTTGATATGATAACGAGTTGGCGGTTTCTATGTTAGCTAGTTATGGTGTTAGGTGAAAACTGGACCCTTGGTTTTAGGGGCAGAAGGCAGAAAGTTGGAAAAACAAAGATAATGCTTGCTGAAAATGAAAAAAATAAAAAAATAGCTCTGTTAAGGGCGAAGCATTCAGGCGATAAATTAAGCTGTTGTGCATTTAATTTGTATAAGTGGAACAGGCATCTTGCCTGTTAAACAAGAGTTCAGAACATTAGGATTATACAATTTAGCTGTGTAACAGCTTATCAATTTTGATCACAGGTTATTTTCCGAATGCTTCGCTCCTACGACTCCTGACTGCTGACATAAATCACACTTAAATCCTATTATCTTTTATCCACCAGTAAAAAAGTAAGTCGATTGCAATATGAACCAGCGAATAACGCAGGAACAGTTAAATCAAATTATTGCTGAAGTTCAAGGTTTACAATTACGTCAAGAAGCTGAATTTGACCAACAGCAAATTCAGCAAATTTTACAAGAGTTAAATTTACCTCCAGAGTTGTTAGATGAAGCTTTGATTCAGTTGCGTCGTCGTCAAGCTTTAGAGGTGCAACAACGTCGTAATAAGTTGATAGCTTTTGGGGTGGTTGGGGCAATTATGATTACTGTTGGAAGTTTAGTATTTTTTAATCAACAACAAGCTTCCTTATTAGCTAATGTTTCTGCTCAACAAGATAAAATCACTTTGGCTGATGAAGTTGATATAAAAACTGTTTCTCGTCAAGCTAATGGTGAAGTTTTTTATCGTGTAACTTTGAAAGATGCACCGATAGGTAAAAAGTTATCTCTTAGTTGTAATTGGATTGATCCTAGTGGAAAAATTGTGAAACAAAATGCTTATGATACTAAAGATATAACTACTTCTATTTGGAATACTCATTGTAAGTATACGATTAATTCTACTGCACCTGTGGGTAATTGGCAGGTGGAAATGTTGCTGGATGGGAGAAAAATTAGTGAAGAAATTTTTGTTGTGCAATAGTTATGTTATCCTATCATTTTATCGGTTATTGGGGTGAGAAGAATGAAGAAAAACTCACGCAGAGACGCAGAGACGCAGAGAGAGGAGGGGAGGGAGAAAGGTTTGTTTGGAATGTGGTTTATGTGGGTTGTGAGTCTGTACCGGAGATAGAAGGAAATACTATTGCTGCTGTTTCTGCTTCGGGGTTTTCTGATGCTGATGTTTGGGTTAGGGTGGAAGATGATAGTTTGATTTTGGGTAGGGAGGTTTTTGGTAAAGTTCCTTTATTTTGGAGTTGTCAAAATAATACTGTTTGGTTTGCTTCTCGGTTAGATTTGCTTTTGGAAATAATGGATAAACCGGAAGTTTGTATTTCTGGTTTATATGGTTATTCTTGTTTTTCTTATGTTCCTACTCCTGTAACTTCTGTTAGTGGGGTGTTTTCTGTCGGTGCGGGAACTGAGGTGATTTTTAATATTGATAACGTTGGTAATTATCAGGTAATAAATAATTACAATTATCAATGGTATGAATCTCAGGAACAAATTACAGATGAAAATACCGCAGTTTCTCAATTACAAAGTTTATTAAAAAATGCGGTAGAAAGACAAGTTGCTGATGTAAAAGATGAACCTGTGGGGGTTTTTCTTTCTGGGGGTTTGGATTCTTCTATTGTTGCTGCTTTGTTGGTACAATTGGGGGTGAAGGTTCGCGCTTATAGTTTAGATTTTGGTGAATTTGGAGTTTCTGAGTATTGTTATGGGAAACAGGTGGCAGAGTTTTTGAATATTCCTATTATTAAGGTTGATGCAAGTCCGAAAAATATTAAAAATGCAATTGTTCCTACTGTTAAAGCTTTAGATTTACCTTTTGGTGATGGTGTTACTGTTCCTTTATATCTTTTAAATAAAGTTGCTTCTCAAGAAACTAAAGTGATTTTTAATGGTGAAGGTGGTGATCAATTATTTGCAGGTTGGACTAATAAACCTTTAATTGCTGCGGGTATTTATCAAGGTTTACATCCCCATAAAAATCAGGATTTTATCTCACAATATCTGGGAACTTTTCACCGTCTCTGGGGTTATGAATCTAGGGTGTATCAACCAGATATTTATGCTCAGATTCAAGGTTTAAATGCTCAGGAATGGCTGTTGGATGGGTTAGATAGTCGTTTTTGTCCTTCGTTGTTACATCGTCTGCGTCGTGCTAGTTTGATGTTAAAGGGAGCGCAAAATATTCATCCCCGTGCAACTGCGTTAAGTTTTGTGCATGGTTTAAATGTGCGATCGCCTTTTTGTGATTTAAATTTAGCAAAATGGACTTTTCAGCTATCTGGTGAACTCTGTTTACAAGGTGCTTGTGAAAAGTATATCTTGAAACGCGCTGTAGAAAATTTGCTACCCTCGGAAATAGTTTGGAGACAAAAGCGGGGTATGGGTGTTCCCCTAACCTCTTGGTGTGTAAATAATTTTTGGCATGATCTTGGCAATTGGTTAAATCCAGGTATAATAAAAGCACAAAATATTTTTTACCCTGATATAGCAACAAAAATTATTACCGGAGAACTGGGAGGACATATTCAAGGACGACGCATAGGTGAGATACTTTGGTTACTTATTATGTGGGAACTTTGGTATTTTCACGTTTTTGGTGTAAAACTAGGGTCAAAGTCTTGGAAGCATCCGTTTTTATTACCTCGTGGTTTATGGAAACATTACAAGAAACTGCAAAATTATTAACTCCATTTTCTCAAGAACTTGCTGAGGAATTATTAAATATTTACGGTTCTCCTTTATATGTTTATGATGGCAATATTTTAAATCAAACTATTTCCCATATTACTAACTCTTTCCATTATCCTCAAACTCGGTTTTATTTTGCTAGTGTCACTAATGGGAATATTGCGTTATTGAAGATATTTAAAAATGCTGGTTGGGGACTTCATGCTAATACACCAGGTGATATTTATTTGGGTTTAAATGCTAGTTTTACACCTTCGGAAATTGTCTATAGCGGTAGTAATTTAAGTCGGGAGGAAATTGAACAGGTTTTAAATTGGGGTGTAAATACTTTAAATTTGGATAGTATTTCTCAGTTGCGTTTGTTGTGTGAGGTTTTATTATCTCACGCAAAGACGCAAAGACGCAAAGAGAAGGAAGATTTAAAGATTGGATTAAGGTTGAATGTTTCTGAAGATAGTCGCATTGGTGTTAGTATAGCAGATTTTGATCAGGCTGTTGCTATTGCTAGAGATGCTGGTTTAAAAATTACAGGATTGCATTTTTATCGGGGTACGGGAACTAATGCGACTTCTGCTTTTACTAATGTTATTGATGAGGTAATATCCATAGCAAAAAATTTACCAGATTGGCAATATTTAGATTTTGGTGGTGGTTTTGGTTATCCCTATCATCATGATAGAATTGCTTTTAATTGGGGATTTTTTGGAGATGATTTAAGTAAAAGAATTGGCAATTTAGGTAAAAATATTAATTTGATTATTGAACCAGGACGCGCTGCTATAGCTGGTTCTGGAACTTTGTTAGCTCAAGTTCTATCTGTAAAATGGCAAGGTAATAAACAAATTTTAGGTGTAGATTCTACAGTAGCTAATCTTTCTGTTCCTGCTGTTCATGGAGGTTATCGAGAAATTGTAAGTTGGAAAAATCAAACTTATGAAAAGTATATCACAAATTATATCACGGATGTTTGTGGAAATACGACTTATTCACGGGATTATTTAGCTAAAAACTGCCAACTTCCCGCTTTAGAAATTGGTGATATAATCGCTATTTTAGATGTGGGTGCTTATGGTTATGCTATGTCTTCTCATTTTTTACATCGTCCCAAACCTGCGGAGGTGTTATTAGAAAATGGTACTCATCGGTTAATTAGAAAACGAGAAGATTACAGTGTTTTACTGAATAATCAAATAGTTTAAATATCTTACCAATTACCAATTACCCATTACCAAAAAACCTATGAAATGTATTAACTGCGGAACTGACAACACTTTAAAAGATAGAACAGCAAACAACGGAAGATGTAAACAATGTCATCATCCTTTTGTTTTTGAACCCACAACAATGGGGACTTTGAAAATTACAGATCCCATGTTTGGTAAAATATTGGCAGATATTTCTGCTAATGATACTTTATATTTTACACCTAAGCAGCTTTTATATTTTTTAGATAATCGCATCCGAAACAAAGCATTTCAAACCCGTAGTTTTGTGTTTTTATATTTCTTTTTCAATATTTGGGTTACTCTCTTTGTCGGAGGAATAACAAGTGCTTTTTTACCTAATTCTTTTCTGGTTGCTAATTTAGTTTATCAAGCAGCGACTATTTTCTACTTATTTAATAACACCAAATCAAGTAAATTAACTACTGCAAGTCGCAAAGCAAGTGCTAAAACTTTACGCATTGTGGGAATATTAATTCTAGTATTGGGAATATTGGTAAGTTTAACCGTAAACTCGTTTCCTATTTTTTGTATATTGGTCATTTTAGGAATGTTGTCAATATTTTTAGGAACTAGACAGTTAGGAAGAGTGGGAAATTTACCACAGGAATTTTTAGTTACTCAATCTTATGTAGATGGGTGGTTAGAAAATTGGCAAGCTATTAATGGTAGAATTAATAAGGTTTTACATGAACCACAAAATCAAATTTCACCTGCATCTATTAACCCCGATGTTACTGCTTATAGTTTTGATAGATTGGTTGTTTGTGATAGTGCTAACATTGCACAATTATTAATTGCTAATAATTTCCATTTTGAAAATAACTGTGCAATTCTTAGTGTTAATGGTTATCCCCAAAGCATTTTCGATACAACAATGGAAATGCTACGACGTAACCCCAATTTACAAGTTTTTGCATTCCATGATTGTAGTCCTAAAGGTGTGAGTTTGGTCTATCATCTCCGCACCAGTGAAAATTGGTTTTTAAATAGTGAGGTGACTATTATTGATGTGGGTTTATTACCGCGTCAAATTCTTGCTAATAAGCGAGGTATGTTTATTCAAAATGCAGAGTATTTAGCTAAAAAATCCAAAGAATTACCGTTAGAAATTCGTCAGAGTTTAACTGCGGAAGAGTTAACTTGGTTGGATGCGGGTAATTTTGTAGAATTAGAATCTTTTTCCCCACAAATGTTGATTAAAGTTCTCAGAAGTGGTATTTCTGGAAGTTTGAATTTAACAAATGATGATAGTAGTTTTATAGTGGTTGGTGATGGGGGGAATGATATTTATATGGTGGAAAGTTTTGGTTAATTTTTTACTTGTTTATTTACCTGCAACCAAATTTCCAAACTTACCAATAACCATAGTTTAACACCATAACGCCCCCAAATATCACCTTTAAAATCTAACCAGTTTCGCAAAATATCCTGATTAATATAAGCGGAAATCTCACTATTTCTATTTAACAACAATTTCCGCGCTTGTTTTTGCCAATATTTCCTAAATCCTAATTGTACAGGAACCATCATTCCACTTTTAGGACGCTGAATAATTGTATCTGGTAAAATATCACTGACTGCTTTTTTCAAAACTGCTTTTTCTTCCACTCCTGAAAGTTTATATTCTGGGGGAATTTGCATACTCAAGTCAACTACTCGCTGATCAAATAATGGTGATAAACCTTGTAAATTTGCTGCTTGGGTTAAGTTATTTACCTTGGTGAGAATATGATCTGCTCCTTTAAATTTAATATTCAATTTCATTAATCTATTTAAATAATTAATATCGCCATTTAAATCATGGTAAAATACAGAAGATTCGTTTTTTACACTTTGCCAAATTTCCGGTTTTAATAGTTGTGGTAAGTCTAAAGCACATTTTTGGAAAGATATTAAATAAGCTGTTAAAGCATCTTGATTATTAATTGTACCATATAAACTATTAATCAACATCGGTTGATTTTTGGGACCGCCAAAACAAGGATCTCCTCCTTCTCCATTTAATGTAATCTCTACATTTTCTCTCGCTAGTTTACCTATTAATAAATTTGGTACTGTTAAAGGATCACCGATAGGATCATCTAAATATAACATTGTTTCTGGTAAACGTTCCCACATTTCCCGAAAGGTAATTTCTAAAATGTGATGTTGTGTTTGACAATGTTGTGCAACTAAGCTAGAAAATTCTAATTCATTGGGTGTTTCTGTACCAAAATGAATGGAATAAGTATGCACTGGTGCGTTATGTAATTTTGCTGCTAATGCGGTAATACTGCTAGAGTCTAAACCACCAGAAAGAAATACTCCTAAAGGTTGATTTTCTGGTAAATATTCTTTGATAACTTGTTCTAGTAAAGCATTTAATTTCTCGCTATACCATTCTAAAGGTTGATTAACATCTATTACTTTTTCTTGGAGTTGCCAATAATGATAAACTTGATTTGAAGGCATTTCCATAACTGTGCCAGGACGCATTTCTTTAACATTTTGCCAAAGTGTTCTTTCTCCTGGAACAAATGCACAATAAAGATAATCTCTTAATGCTATTAAATCTAAGTCATTGTTTCTATGAGGTGCAAGGGTGGTTAATTTGGGAGCAATCCAGCAAGTTGAACCTTTAGTTGTATAATATAAAGTTCGGCTACCTATGGCATCTCTGACTAAATATAATTCTTGCTTTTCTCGATCCCAAACTACTAAGTTAAACATCCCTAATAATAGGGTTAAACATGGAAAATTATACTTTTCCCAAAGTTGTACAATTATTTGTTGATTACTGATTTTTTGGGGAGAATCAATATTTATCCTTTGGAGGAGTTCTAAACGATTACTTAACCATATATCACCAACTAATACAAATCTTTCGTTAAGACTAATGGCAAAATTTTCGGAAGCGGAAATAACAGCAAATTGTTGATCTTGCCAGGTAACATCTGCTTTTAAAGCATCTACATTATTATCTAATTTTCCATAAGCTACATACCAAGTAGGTATTACTTCCAAATTAGAATTTATTGATTGAGGATTTTGAAAAAGATTAAAAAACATATTAAATTAACTATGAAGGCACTTAGACACAAAGCAGTTTATACAGTTTCTTTACGAGGCTGCGCTAAATTTTCTGACCTCTTTCTTTGTGTTCTTTGCGTCCTTTGCGGTTCGTTATATAATTTAGCGCATCTTCATACAGAATTGGTATTACCAAAGAGTAAGCTGTTGTGCATTTAATTTGTATAAGTGGAACAGGCATCTTGCCTGTTAAACAAGAGTTCAGAATATTAGGATTATACAATTTAGCTGTGTAACAGCTTATTAAAAATAACAGGAATGATTAACACAATTTTAGTACCCCAAGGAGCAGAAAACCAAGCCGTTTGTCGTGGTTTAAGTCGTGTTAAAGGTTTGCAACCACAGGTGATAGCAATACCCCTGGGAATGAAATCACTGTACCAGTTTTTGGAAAAAAATTGTCAACATTTAAATCAACTCAATCAACGGGTGCTGCTGATGGGTTTATGTGGCAGTTTAAATGAGCATTACAAGGTTGGTGATATAGTTCTCTATCGAGATTGTATGTATCAAAGAAATCTGCAAAAGTGCGATCGCACCTTGATCACAGAGATATATAACCAACTTGGGGATACAGTAGCTTTTGTTCAGGGATTAACGAGCGATCGCGTCATATCCCTAGCAGCAGAAAAACAAAATTTACATCTACAATCTGGCGCTGATGTTGTTGATATGGAAGGATTCACATTCTTAGAATTTTTCCAGCCACTGGGGATATCAACCGCAATATTACGAGTCGTTAGTGATGATACTCTCTATGATATACCTGACCTGACAACAGCCATTAGTGCCGATGGTTCACTTCAACCTCTACCCCTGGCCTTAACATTCATCCGTAAACCCCTAGCTGCTACCCGCTTGATTCGTAGTTCCTTACAAGCACTCAAAATATTAGAAACCGTAGCTTACTGTTTAGCCAGTTCCTCAACTCGGATATAGATCCCCGATTTCTTTGCGAAGTCGGGAATCTGAGGATCACTTCAATAATGGACAATTAACAATGAACAATTGACAATTACCTCTCTGGTTGAAAGGAGAAGATTGAAAAAGCTGAATTTTTGGCTTTTTTACCCTGTAAACGGAAGTTTTAAACCTTGAATGAAAAAATTGTCAATTGTCAATTGTCAATTATCAATTGATAACTCAAAGCTTAAATCGCTGCTGCTTCCCGTTGAGAATCAAAGAAAATCTCGAAAGAACCATCAGGTATGAGTTGACGCAAGTGCTGAATATAACCATCTGCATCTGAACGACTACGGAATCTGGCAATAATTATACGCTCTTGATTCGCAACCACACGAGCTATAGCCCAACTATTCAGCCGATTTCTATAAGAAATTGCTGGATTTTTGGATTTCGTATCTTTATCATCTGTGTTTTGTGGCATGATTATATTATCCGTATGAATTTGAGTGATTGGCGTTAGTGTGTCTCTTAGGGGGAATAACACTAGCGCCTTTAATTGATGATGCCACTTTGTTATTACATAATTCTTGGATTGTCAATACTTAGTGCAACAATTTGTTTTTACTAGGCAATAAAACCTAGAAAATATTATTTCCAGAATTTTCACGATACACAAATAAAGTTAATATTAACAGTGCTGAATGCTTGGTAAATAAAACAACATTTTTCATTAAAAATTTACCTCTTACTTAGAGAAAATTACATATCAATTTATAAATCATTGTAGCATGAATCTACAATTTGTGAGAATATATATTGCGTATTGCCCCCTACTAATCTGGGAAATCATCTGATACATTAAACAGGAATGTTGTATGAAATTCACTGCATCAATTTTAAAAAAAGTTGCTACAGAAATGGGCGCTTCTATTTTAATAGAACCTGAATATGAACTAATTGGACATATTACGTTTAAAAATGGGAAAATAACCGTTTTTGATAACACGAGATTCAATATTAATGGTTTTGGTTCGGCAAATTTAGCACAAGATAAAGCCTTTTCTAATTATTTTTTGGGTAAACTTGGTTATCAAGTTACGGAAGGAAAAACATTTTTTAATGATAAAATGTGTGCAAAAGTCGCCAACCCCAGAAATATCCATGATGGTTGGAACTATGCCCAAGAATTAGGATTCCCTGTAATTGTTAAACCTTTAAATCTCAGTTTAGGAATTTTAGTTACTAAAGTATATAATAAACAGGAATATTATCAAGTAGCAGAAAAAATACTTGCTACTCAGTCTGTCTTAATTGTAGAAAGATTTTATCAAGGTAATGACTTTAGGATTTTAGTTTTAGATAATGAAGTTATAGCGGCTTATCAAAGAATACCTTTATCTGTCACGGGTGATGGTAAATCTACTATTTTAGAATTACTACAAAAAAAACGTCAACAGTTAATCAAAACAGGGGAAAAAATATTAATTGATGTCGAAGATTTCCGCATTATCAAGAAATTAAACAAACAAAATCTGAGCTTTGATAGTGTACTTGCTGAAGATACTTTAATTTATCTTTTAGACAACGCAAATCTATCTACAGGTGGTGATGCAATAGACTTCACGGAAAATATTCATCCTGATTTTCAAAAATTGGCGATTAATATCACTAAAGATATGGGTTTGAGATTAGCAGGTGTAGATATTCTCACCGATGATATTACTCAACCCATAGTAGATTATACTGTAGATTATACTCTGTTGGAAATTAATAGCGCCCCTGGTTTAGCTCATTATGCCTTACTGGGAGAGCAACAAATACAGAAAGTAGAAGATTTATATCGGAAAATTTTGCAAGCATTAGAAAACGAATAAATGTGGTAAGGAGTTAGGAGTCAGGAGTCAGGAGTCAGGAGTAGATTCAATCCAAAATCCAAAATCTAAAATCCAAAATCGAATTACTCACCAATTTTTACCTAACAGAGATTCAAATTCTGCTTGTAAAGCTGTAATTTCCCCAACTCTAGCCACCAGCAAATTATCTTTACCAGCATCTTGTAATCTAGCTTTCCAATATTGAATAGTCTCTGCATTATTCAACCAAAATTCAATCACTGTATCTACCACTTGATCTAAATTCCAACTACCAGCAGTTGGAACTGATTCTACAGATTCTAGAAAAGCATCTAATGTACAAGTTTGAGTTCCCAAATATTCAACTTTTTGGTGTAGAGGTTTTTCTAAACTTTGTTGTTGGTGATTGAAAAAGTATAAAATTGGAGATACTCCTACAATGTCAAAAGTATAGTTCATGCCCATCCTCCAAATCTGTTGAGTTGTTAGTCTATTGACTGGAATCTGTAACCTATTTAATTTTTTATGAGTGATTTCAGCATCAAATGTGATTGCTATATAGTCAAATATAACGGCAAAAAACAGAAATTACAAGTTCAATCTACTGATTTTAAAATTTTTTAAAATTTTTTTAAAAATTAGCACTTGTGAACTGAGAGTGCTAATTTTGAGTGCCATTATTTAATATATATTTGATATATTATAAAAATAGTTTCCAGGCTTATTTGGGGAGTTAAGATCATTTTTAATAGTTTCTTAGTTATTGGCTTAACTAATGGTAGAGGTGAATTAGCAGCCTTGTCTGCTGCCTGTTTATGGGCGATCGCTTCCGTGGTATATGGAGTATTAGGGCAACGCATTCCGCCCTTACAGCTAAATTTAATCAAAGGCATAATAGCGATCGCCCTGTTGCTAATTACAATCGTCATCAGCGGTGATTTTTTACCCACCCTTGCACCCTTAAACTTATTATTTCTACTCCTCAGTGGTGCAGCGGGTATAGGTTTAGGAGATACAGCTTTTTTAGCAGCTATTAACAGACTAGGCGCACGTCGAGTTTTGCTGTTGGGAACTTTAGCCCCTCCCATGAGTGCGATCGCTGCTACAATTTTTCTCCAAGAAAGTCTGAACATCAATGCTTGGTGTGGTATTTTACTCACTATTTTGGGTGTTGCTTGGGTTGTTACCGAAAGAGTCAGTAATAATGGTGAAGGTGCAACCACACAACTATGGCCAGGAATAGGGTTAGGTTTGTTAGCAGCAGTAGCTAACGCCATCGGTGCTGTTTTTTCCCGTGCAGCATTTACAGGTACGAATATTTCCCCTTTGTGGGCAGCATTATTCAGATTAATTGCCGGAGTATTAATAATTTTAATTTGGGCATTTTTGCCCAATCAGAGAAATAACGTCTTTGTATATCCTTATTGGCAGTCAAAACGAGTTATATTAGCCAGTTTTTTAGCTGCTTTTTTAGGCACTTATTTAGGAATTTGGTTACAACAAACAGCCATTAAATTAACTAACGTGGGTATTGCCTCAACCCTCATGCAAACCAGCCCTATACTTGTAATTCCCATTGCTATCTTTATGGGTGAAAAAGTCAGTTTGAGAGCTATTATAGGGGTAATAATTGCAATTTTCGGAATTAGTTTATTAGCTTCCATCACTTCACCCATCTCAGTTAGAAACATTCTCTAGAACACCGATTTATTAATCGTAAGGGCGTATAGCATTCGGACAGAATATGAACTGCTTTCAGCGATAGGTTATCACCCGAATGCTTCGCCCCTACAAGGTAAAAACAGTAAAAACAGATTACCTAGCATTACTGAATCGACGTTCTAGCTTAGACCGGAACTTAAGTTCCGGGCGGGTTTGGAAGCTAAACAAAAAAGCTATTTGTGGTCTGAGTTGACACCAATGAGCATTGCTAAACCCCTACACAGGAGTCACAATGTTTGATCAAGCTGACCATTAACTCCTGACTGCTGATAGCCGAATAGTCGTAACTACGGACAGAATAAAGTATCTCTTGTATCCCTACCCGTGACAGGATTAGTACCTTTAGCCAACTTGCATAATTTTTTTTGCTCATCTGAACGCAGCAACACATCAGTAAAATCTGCTCCGTCAATTATAGCACCATCAAATTTGGCACTAGCCGCAAATGCACCTTCCAAAACAGCATTAGTTAAATTGGCTTTAATCAAACGTGCAGAATCCAAGGTAGCATTAGTTAAATCAGCCCCCGTTAAATTTGCTGATTCTAGATTTGCAGCAAAAAAGCTCACACCACGCAAGTTAGCACCACTAAAATTACTCTGACGAAGGTTAGCCTTAGTAAAGCTAGAGTCTGTTAAATCACGTCCAGAAAAATCTGCTTCTATCAAAATTTCTTTGTTGTATTCTAGTGCTAAAGCTGGTGATGCTAAACCTATTAATGCCGTTATGGGAATGAGCGCCCAAAGCAGTAAACTGAGGATAAGTGACCAAAAACGATACTTAATATTCATGGTATTTTTTGTATTGGGTTTATTAATTCATGTCTAAACCTCCTCCATCTAATTATGCTGATATTGGTAACATAGGAGAAGACCTAGTAGCACAGTGGTTAAAATCTACAGGTTGGGAAATTCTGCACCGTCGCTTTTCTTGTCGCTGGGGAGAAATTGATATTATTGCCCAGTACCACGATACAAAAGAAACAGCAAACAAGCAAACCACCAATCATCAAAACTCAATACTGGCATTTGTAGAGGTAAAAACCCGCAGTGCTGGTAGTTGGGATGCTGGAGGTAGAAACGCTATCACCCCAAAAAAACAAGCAAAACTCTGTCACACAGCAGGAATATTTTTAGCTCAGTGTCCTGAAAAAGCTGATTATTCTTGTCGTTTTGATGTCGCTATTGTCTTTTGTCAACCCTTGTCGCAAAATCTTCAGAGGGCAAGATTTACCCCGGAAACCCTAGCTAATTTATCAATACCAGGATATAACTTTAAGCTGCTCGAATACATTCCAGCAGCTTTTGATCCATCAACCATAAATTGATAATTGGTAATTGGTAATTGGTAAACTTCCTTCTGTCACCTGTCACCTGTCACCTGTCACCTATTTTCAAGCCAAAGTTTCTGGACAATAGCCCAAACCTTGGACAAACTGTTGTCTGAATGCTTCGATTTCTTCTTTTTCTGGACTACCATGAGATACAATAGCTACTTGGTAGCGACGCATTACGTCCACGGGATACTGTCCCGCCTCCAAGCTCCAAAGTGCCATTTGTATCCTCATAGGTGGATCATAACTAATTCCTAATTCATTGAAGAAAGCCCGAAAATCACCATCTTCTTGGGCTGAGATCGGTTCTCTAAGTTTAATCCTCACTACCCAACCATCAATTTGATGAATTACGGTGATAAAAGAAACAGGAGTTTGGGGTCTGTTGTGCAGGTGTTGAACTACCCTGAGAGTTAGACTAGCATTTGCCAGGTAATATAAATATTCCATGATGGTATTTGGGATCAAATCCAATCCTACATCTATATCTTCCTGGATCAAGGATAGTTCCTGCTAGGGTAAAAGTCCCCGTTTTTATATGGGGAGATTTACCCAATTTTGATGATTGGGGATTGGTGACTGGTGATTGGGGATTGGTGACTGGTGACTGGTGATTGGGGATTGGTGACTGGTGACTGGTGACTGGTGACTGGTGACTGGGAGGATGAATAACCCAATGCCCATTACCCATTACCCATTACCCATTACCCATTACCCATTACCTATTTACCTTTGAGAAAAATGTCTAACTTAGAAAATCAAGGTGTGGATTTAGACCGTTCTTTATCTGGCTATGATTATGAACTACCGACGGAATTAATTGCCCAAAACCCGGCTGTTCCTAGAGATAGTTCTCGTTTGTTGGTGATAGATTCCCTGAGTACGGGAGTAGAAAAACCAGCACTTGATTACATTTTCCGAGATTTAGTGGAAATACTCAAACCTGGGGATTTGTTAGTGATGAATAATACGAAAGTTATTCCAGCCAGGTTATATGGCCGCAAATCTACGGGTGCAGAGGTAGAGGTTTTACTGTTGGAAGAACGACAGCATAACTGTTGGTTGGCTTTGGTGAAGCCGGGAAAATACTTTAAACCAGGAACTCAGATTATTTTTGATGGGCAAAAATTAGCTGCGGGTAATGAACTAACAGCGACAGTTGTAGAAAGAGATGAAGCCACTGGGGGGCGGTTATTGCAGTTTGATTTACCGGAAAATGTGCCTTTGGTGCAAGTATTGGAGAAGTTCGGGGAAATACCTTTACCTCCTTATATTAATGCTTCCTCTGCTGCTGATGAACAATATCAAACTGTCTATGCCCAGGAACAGGGGGCGATCGCTGCACCCACAGCCGGGTTACACTTTACACCAGAACTTTTACAAAAATTACGCGATATTGGCATTAATCAAGCTTTTTTAACTTTGCACGTCGGTGTGGGTACTTTCCGTCCAGTGGAAGTAGAAGATGTAACAACTCACCAAATGCACGAAGAATGGATTGAAGTTAGTAATGCTACAGTAGAAAAAATTAAGGCTACTAAGGCTGCTGGAGGGCGAATTATTGCCGTTGGTACTACAGTAGTCCGGGCATTAGAAGGTGCGGCACAATCAGGGGATTTACAACCTTATGTGGGCAAGGTAAATTTATTTATCTATCCTGGTTATCAATGGCGAGTGGTACAAGGTTTGATTACGAATTTTCACTTACCCCGTTCTAGTTTATTGATGCTGGTAAGTGCCTTGATTGGTAGAGAAAGATTATTAAAAATTTATGAACAAGCGATCGCATCTCGATATCGTTTTTATTCCTTTGGTGATGCCATGCTGATCTTACCTCAAGCAACTATTAATGCTGGTGATTGGTGATTGGTGATTGGTGACTGGTGATTGGTGACTGGGGAAGAAAATTTTAGATTTTAGATTGGAATTGACAAAAACAATCCAAAATCCAAAATCCAAAATCCAAAATTGAATTACCAATTACCAATTACCTCTTTAAGAATTAAATTGTGAATTTTTGATGTAGTTATGGGTACTCTGATTGTGTGAGGATATCAACTACAAATACCAGGCGGGTAATATGTCTAAAATAATGCAATTTAATCAATGCTTACACAGGCAATTTAAAGGAACATTTGACAAAATTTCTGTCAAAGGATGGGGACTGCTGTTTGCTTCCTCAGCATTTTTAGTGGTGGGTTTACCGACAATTATAGATTTACCAGGTAGTAAACTATTGGCGCAGAATGTGGTTTCTCAAGATTTGGATGCAGCTATGTTGTACCAAATGGGAGTGACACGCTATAACCGCAAAGATTTTCAGGGTGCAGAATCAGCTTTTCGTCAAGCTTTGCAGCGAGATCCTAATATTGGGTTAGCGCGGAATTATTTAGGCAATATTTTCATGCAGCAAAATCGCCTAGAGTTGGCGGTACAAGAATATGGGGAAGCGGTAAGACTGATTCCTAATTTTGGCGATGCTTATTACAATTTGGGGTTAGCTTTGCAAAGACAAGGACAAAACGAAGCGGCGATCACTGCTTATCGTCAAGCGTTGATAGTTAGTCCCACAATGGTCAATGCTTATTATAATCTAGGCTTGGTTTTGTATGAACAAGAACTGCGCCAGGAAGCGATCGCAGCTTACGAACAAACTATTAATTTAGATAGCAGTAAAGTGGATGCTTATTTAAATTTAGCGATCGCTCTTCAACAAGAAGGTCAGATAGAACAAGCAATTTCTAATTATCGTCAAATTTTAAAGTTAGATCCTCAAAACAACATAGCATACAATAATTTGGGTGCTTTGTTAGTGATTCAAGGTCAACCTTTAGAAGCTATTGCTGTTTACCAACAAGCTATTCGTCAAAATTCCAAAAATGCTGTAGCTTACTATAACTTAGGAGTAACTTTATATAATCAGGGCAATCTCAAAGCAGCTAATCAAGCATTAAAACGCGCCCGTAAAGAATATGTAGAACAGGGTAATACTGAACAAGCTGCAAAAATTGACGAGATGACACAGAAACTTACCGCATATTTAACACCCAAAAAACCAGAAGTTAATCAAACCACAACTACAACACCCACTCCTGAAAGTGATAATAACGCTGATATTATATTGCCACCACCTGAGCAAGTTGTACCAGTTAATCCCACAGATCAACCTAACATCTTTGAACTACAGTTACCACCGCCAGAACAATTGCCAACAAATTCTCAATCAAATTAGAAGTAATTGGGAATTGGTAATTCAATGAAAGGATTTTGGATTTTGGATTTTGGATTGTTTTTGTCAATTCCAATCTAAAATCTAAAATCTAAAATCTAAAATTTTCTTCCCCAGTCCCCAGTCACCTAAATTGGTAAACGATTAATATCTCTATTGCAACCAATTACCACCATAGCTGAACCACGTTCTAAACGCTTAGTGGGGTCAGGATTAATCTTAAATTTACCATCCTGACTTACTGCTAACAAATTTAAACCATAACGGTTTCTCAGTTGAATTTCTGCAACAGTTTTACCGTGAAATTCATCAGGGACAATTACTTCAACAATGCTATGATCTGGATCGAGGTCAAAGCGATCTAAAATAGATGGTCTAGTGAGAGTTCTTGCTAAAGCACAACCAGCTTCATATTCTGGGAAAACTACATGATCTGCTCCCACTCGTTTTAATAGCTTGCGGTGAACTTCACTAGAAGCTTTTGCAACTACATGAGGTACACCAGCTTCTTTAACATTAAGAGTGGTGATAATACTTTCTTGAATGTAATTACCAATAGCCACAATTACTGTATCAAATTCAAAAATACCAGCTTCTTTGAGTGCAGCAGGTTCAGTAGAGTCTAGTTGTACTGCATGACTGACTATTTCATCAGTTAAAGCTTCAGAAACTCGCTTTTCATCCACATCTGTCGCTAGAACTTGATAACCAAAACTGTGCAATGTTGCACAAACAGAACGACCAAAACGACCTAACCCAATTACAGCAAATTGCTGATTATCGTGCCGTAAACTGCGAAAAAATTTTAATGATGAAAGATTCATAAATATTGGGAATGGGGAATGGGGAATTGGGAATTGAGAACTCGGAATGGGGAATATATCAGAGTATTTACCAATTACCAGTTAAAAATTACCTATTAACCAACAAGTAAATTTTCTTCAGGATAGTGAACTCTACTCAGACGAGGATCACCTAATATAGCTGACATTAATAATAAAACACCGACTCTACCAATGTACATAGTGACAATTAAAATTATTTTTGCTCCAGTGGAAACACCTGCTGTTATTCCTGTGGATAAACCCACTGTACCAAATGCTGATACCACCTCAAAAAGAATTTGAATAAACTCTAATTTCGGATCTGTAATACTAATTAAAATCGTTGCGCCAATCACTGTAGCTAGAGAACCAAAAACTACACCTACAGCTTTTAAAATCAGTGATATTGCTATCTTACGCTCATACAGTAAAACTTCCTCTTTCCCTTGGAGGATTGCCCTTGTACAACTAGTGAGAACTCTTAAAGTCGTGGTTTTTATACCTCCTCCTGTACCACCAGGACTGGCACCAATAAACATTAAAGCAATGGTAATAAATAACCCGGCATCAGTCATTTTACCAATATCAACAGTGTTAAATCCAGCGGTTCTAGGGGTAACAGATTGAAACCAAGCTAATAATAATTGCTCAGGAAAACTAAAATTACCAAAGGTTTCAGGATTTCTCATTTCTATGAACAAAAAAGCAATTGTTCCTACAACTAAAAGCAGTAGAGTCGTACTGGTTGCTACTTTAAAGTCAAGAGAGAATACTATGGCATGAGGTTTCTTTAAGCATCTATCACGAAACCAAAAATACATATCTAAAATAACCTGATAACCAATGCCTCCAAAAATAATTAAGCCTGTAACAGTGAAAACTACTAAGATAGAGGTTTGATAGCCTATTAAATTGTCTTTGAATAGGCTAAAACCTGCATTATTAAAAGAATTGATACTGTGAAATATTGATAACCAAAGTCCTTGATCCCAACCAAAATCTTTAACAAAAGCTGGCAATAACAAAAATATTCCCGTAATTTCAAAAATCAGAGTTGTAGCAATGATAGAGCGAATAATTTGGGTACTACCACTCATTCCTGGGCGGTCTAAAGCTTGTTGAATCGCTAATTTTTGCCTCAGATCAAATCTTTTGCCAATTAATAAAATCAAAAAGGTGGTAGTTGTCATGTATCCTAAACCACCAATTTGTACTAGCATGACAATAAACAATTGACCCCAAAAGGAAAAACCAGTACCAGTATCAACTACAGCTAAACCTGTAACACAAACTGCGGAGGTTGAGGTGAATAGTGCTACAATGGGGTCATTCCAGGTACCATTGCTAGTGGAAAAAGGCATCATTAATAGGATAGTTCCTGCCAGGATAACAGTCAGAAATCCTAAGCAGATTGTACGAGCAACAGTCATAAGTAATTCCAAATTTTCCTATAAAAGCAAAATCGCCTGATCTAATTAAATACACAGATGGTAGCCTAAAAATATATTTTTTTGTAAGCAGTCAGGAGTCAGGAGTTGTAAGGAATCAGAAGTCATCATTTTTAATGAAACCGTAGAATATCACTAGCGTGATTTTTGGCGTAACCTTTAAAAAGCTAACAAACTGACTGCTGACCACTGATAGCTGAATGCTGACTATTTTTTTAACTTCGGCTTGGTCTTTATCTGTGAATTCATGAGTACAACACTTTATCAGCAAATTCAAGAATTTTATGATGCTTCCTCTGGTTTGTGGGAACAAATTTGGGGAGAACATATGCACCACGGCTATTATGGTGCAGATGGTAAGCAGCAAAAAGACCGTCGTCAGGCACAAATTGATTTAATCGAAGAACTGCTGAACTGGTCAGGTGTCAAGGATGCAGAGAATATCCTCGATGTGGGTTGTGGGATTGGTGGCAGTTCTTTATACTTAGCGCAAAAGTTTAATGCTAAGTCCACAGGAATCACACTTAGCCCTGTACAAGCCGCTAGAGCAAAGGAAAGAGCCTTGGAGGCTAATTTGGGTTCTAGGAGTAATTTCCTGGTTGCCAATGCCCAAGAAATGCCTTTTGCTGATGCTTCTTTTGACCTGGTGTGGTCTTTAGAAAGTGGCGAACATATGCCAGATAAAACCAAGTTTCTGCAAGAGTGTTATCGGGTGTTAAAGCCTGGTGGTACTTTGATTATGGTGACATGGTGTCATCGTCCTACGGATGTTTCACCTTTAACTGCTGATGAGCAAAAGCATTTACAGGATATCTATCGGGTATATTGTTTACCCTATGTGATTTCCTTGCCAGAGTATGAGGCGATCGCTCATCAATTACCATTAAACAACATTCGTACCGCTGATTGGTCCACTGCTGTTGCACCTTTTTGGAATTTTGTGATTGATTCTGCTTTTACTCCTCAAGCATTTTTTGGGTTACTTTTTTCGGGTTGGAGTACAATTCAAGGGGCGCTTTCTTTGGGGTTGATGAGTCGGGGTTATGAACGGGGTTTGATTCGGTTTGGGTTGTTGTGTGGGAAAAAATAATTGATAATTGATAATTGATAATTGATAATTTGTTACAAGCCTATGGATTTATCCGTAGGTTCAATCCAAAATCTAAAATCCAAAATCTAAAATCGAGTAATGAATCAATTTTTTCAACAAAATTCACCTATTTTTCCAGGAAGTTGGCTTTATGCTTTTTGGAAGTTTTCCCGTCCACATACTATTATTGGCACAAGTTTAAGTGTTTTCGGTTTATATTTACTGACCCTTGGTGTCACTTCTACAAGTTTTTCTGTAGTTCATTTAGGGCAGATTTTCGGAACTTGGTTAGCTTGTATTGCTGGTAATATCTATATTGTTGGTTTGAATCAATTACAAGATGTAGATATTGACAAAATTAATAAACCTCATTTACCTTTAGCTTCAGGAGAATTTTCTAGAGAACAAGGAACTTTAATAGTTGTTATTACTGGTATTTTAGCTTTGGTTGTAGCTTGGCTAAATGGACCATATTTGTTGGGAATGGTGGGGATAAGTTTATTAATTGGTACTGCTTATTCTTTACCACCTATTCGTTTAAAACAGTTTCCTTTTTGGGCAGCTTTGTGTATTTTTTCCGTGCGGGGAACTATTGTTAATTTAGGACTGTTTTTACATTTTAGTTGGTTATTCCAAAGAAGCCAAGGTATACCCAGTGCGGTGTGGGTTTTGACAGCGTTTATCTTGGTGTTTACATTTGCGATCGCCATCTTTAAAGATATTCCCGATCTGGAAGGAGACAAACTTTATAATATTACCACTTTTACTATACAATTAGGACAAAGAAAAGTATTTAAACTCGCCCTTTGGGTACTAACAGTTTGTTATCTAGGGATGATGTTTGTGGGTATATTCAGATTAGCTGAAGTGAATCCTATCTTTCTCTTTATTAGTCATCTTATACCCTTAGTTTTAATCTGGAGAAAAAGTCAAAAAGTGGACTTACAAAACAAAAGCGAAATTGCTCAATTTTATCAGTTTATCTGGAAACTGTTTTTTATAGAATATCTCATTTTTCCTATTGCTGCTATTTTAGCTTAGTTAGACCAGGAATTTACAGGGATTTACAATGATGTTAGAAAATTCACAACTGAGTAATATAATTGCCATTTCTTCAGTCACTGTTAGTATCAGCTTTCTGATTTATTTTGCCGTTAAAACATTAATAACCTCAAATTTATTTCAAAAAGGAGTTAATCTTTTTCAAGCAAAAGACTATGCAGGTGCAGAAGCAGCTTTTCGCCAAGTAATAGCAATAAATTCTACTAATGATGTAGTGAGGTTGTTATTAGGTGATTTGTTAAACCACCAAGGAAAAATTGAAGAAGCTAAGGAAGTATTTAATGATGTAATTACTCGCAGTCCCAAAAATCCCGATGCTTATTTAAGGTTAGCAAATATTCAATTATTGCAAGACGGAAAAGCAGAAGCACTCCAAAATTTACAAACATCAAAAGCACTATTTCAGAAACAACGTCAACCGCAAAAAGCAGCAACTATCGAGAAAATTATTAAAGATATAGGTAATAGGTGACAGGTGACAGGTAACAGTAAATAATCAATTATCAATTATCAATTATCAATTATCAATTATCAATGACCAAAAAGAAAGTTTACATCGTTGGTGCTGGACCTGGAGACGTGGCATATTTAACAGTTAAAGCTTATCGCATCTTGGCATCTGCTGAAGTTTTAATTTATGATGCTTTAGTAGATAGGGAATTATTAGAATGTGTACCACCAAATTGTTTAAAATTAGATGTAGGTAAACGCGGAGGTAAACCCAGCACACCCCAAGGAGAAATTAACAGTTTATTGGTGAAGTATTGCCGAGAAGGTCAACAAGTTGTTAGACTCAAATCAGGTGATCCGTTTATTTTTGGACGTTGTATTTCAGAAATAGAAGCGTTAAAATCTGCGGGTTGTGAGTATGAAGTCATACCAGGAATTTCTTCAGCTTTAGCAGCACCTTTATTAGCAGGAATACCCCTCACAGATACCGTAATCAGTCGCTGTTTTGCAGTGTTAACAGCACACGAACCAGAGGTTTTAGACTGGGAAGCATTATCAAGATTAGAAACTTTAGTAATTTTGATGGGGGGAAAAAATCTGGCGGAGATTGTCCATCAACTGCTAAGATATGGAAAGTCGCAATCCACACCCATTGCTATCATCCGTTGGGCAGGAACTCCCAGTCAAGAAGTCTGGACGGGTGAACTAGGTAATATTTTGACAAAAACTACGGGTTTATATTTATCCCCATCTGTAATTGTTATTGGTGAAGTTGTAGGATTACGGAAGTTCCTGTAATATGAAAAAATATAGAATATTATAAATTGCTAAACATAAATTGCTAAACTGCTCCTCTTACAACTATAAAATCGTGCATAGTAATATACCTATCTCCCCATCCCCCCATCCTCCTACTTTTCCCCTCGCAGGGAAAACCATTCTCGTTACCCGTTCTGTGGGACAGTCTAGCCAATTTAGCGATCGCCTGACTGCCGAAGGTGCTACAGTAATTGAACTACCAGCTTTGGAAATTGGACCTCCTAGCAGTTGGAGAGCTTTAGATGAGGCAATATCTCAGTTATCAACTTTCAACTGGTTAATTTTCACCTCCACTAACGGCGTAGATTACTTTTTTGAGAGACTTCAAGCTAAAGGTAAAGATAAAAGCGCCTTAGCTAAGGTAAAAATTGCTGTTGTGGGTCAAAAAACCGCCCAAAGTCTGGCAAAACACGATATTCAACCAGATTTTATTCCTCCTCACTTTATCGCTGACTCTTTAGTTATTAACTTTCCTGAAACTTTAGCAGGTAAAAAGATTTTATTTCCCAGAGTGGAAAGCGGTGGAAGACAAGTTTTAGTCCAAGAATTAACTTCTCAGGGTGCAGAAGTCAGAGAAGTTCCCGCTTATCAATCTTTCTGTCCTCAAACTATTCCCCCAGCAGCAGAAAAAGCTTTGCAAAACCACTCTTTAGATGTAATTACCTTTGCTAGTTCCAAAACTGTACAATTTTTCTGTCTATTAACAGCAACGAAATTTCCAGAAGGAATTACACATTATCTAGACAAAACTTGCATAGCTTCTATCGGTCCCCAAACAACCAAAACTTGTTTTGATTTATTTGGTAGAGTTGATATAGAAGCAGAAGAATACACTGCTGAAGGTTTACTCAAGGCAATTATTCAATGGGCGCATAAGTGATTGGTGATTGGTGATTGGTGATTGGGTAAATATAATAAATTAATAACTAACTAATGACTAATAAGCTGTTGTACATTTAATTTGTATAAGTGGAACAGGCATCTTGCCTGTTAAACAAGAGTTCAGAATATTAGGATTATACAATTTAGCTGTGTAACAGCTTAATATCTAATGACTAAAAGACTAATTGGTTTAACTGGTGGTATTGCTACGGGTAAAAGTACAGTGGCTAATTATTTAGCTAATACTTATAATTTACCGATTTTAGATGCCGATGTTTATGCTAGAAATGCTGTATCTGTAGGTTCTCCCATACTCTCACAAATTACCCAACGTTACGGTAAATCAGAAATTTTATTAGCAGATGGTAACTTAAATCGTGCTAAATTGGGAGAAATTATTTTTCATCAACCAGAAGAACGTATTTGGGTAGAAAATGTTATTCATCCCTATGTGAGAAATTGGTTTTTAAAAACTATTCATGAATCATCTGCAACTACTTTAGTATTAGTTATTCCCCTATTATTTGAAGCTGGTTTAGAAAATTTAGTGAGTGAAATTTGGGTTGTTTCTTGTTCAGAAGCACAGCAAAAACAAAGATTAATTCAAAGGAATAATTTAACAAATGAACAAGCAGCAGCAAGAATTAATAGTCAATTACCATTATCAGAAAAAATTGCCCGTGCGGATGTGGTTTTAGATAATTCTTCTACTTTAGAATCGCTTTTACAACAGATAGATAAAGTGATGAAAATATAATATCATGAATATGATTCAATAATGGACAATTACCTCTCTTTGAAAGTCAGAGTCTTGAAAAAGCGGGATTTTTGGCTTTTCTCCCCTGGAAAGGGGAGATTTTAAACATGGAATTAAACAATTATCAATTTTCAATTGTCAATTATCAATTAGTTAACTTTCTCCCCCTACCACTACATCCCGAATACGCAAAGAAGGACCACCACAACCCACAGGTAAACCGTTTTGTCCACCTTTACCACATCCACCGGATTCATCCCAGTAAAAATCATCACCTATAGCTTCAATATCTGCTAGGGTTTGAAAAACATTACCGGAAAGTGTAACATCTTTCACAGGTTCAGCTATTTTGCCATTTCTAATCATCCACGCTTCACCCGCGCTAAAGGTGAACATTTCCCCGTTTGTCATCCCACCTAACCAGTTACGTGCATATACTCCTTCTTTGATATCTGTGAATAAATCTGCTACTGGGGTTTTACCTCTTTCTATCCAGGTATTTGTCATCCTTACAATGGGTGAGTAGTGATAATCTAAACAACGAGCGTTACCTGTGGGTGCTTCGCCTAATTTACCCGCAGTTTCACGAGAATGTAAACGTCCCACTAAAACCCCATCTTTGATTAATTGCGTAGTTGTCGCAGGTGTACCTTCATCATCGTAAAAATAACTACCTCTGTGACCTTGGGGTGCAGCACCATCAAAAATTTGCAGTTCTTCTGAACCAAAACGCCTTCCCAGAGTCATAACCTCCAATAAATCAGGGTTTTCATAGGCCATGTCTGCTTCGGAAAGATGTCCAAAAGCTTCATGAACAAATAAACCTGCAAGTATGGGGTCAATGACGACGGTATAAGTGTTACCTTTAACTGATGGTAAGGATAAAGCTGTTACTGCCCTTTCTGCTGCACTTTTAACTTGAGTATCTAAATTGACTAAATTTTCGTATGCTTTGCGTGAACCTACGGTTTCTCTACCTGTTTGTACAGTGTCGCCGTTTCTTGCTGTAGCTGCAAAACGCATTTCCATATCTACCCAAGATTGCTCTATTAATGTTCCTTCTGAAGTAGCAATAATTACTCTTTGGCAACTGTCACCATAACGGACTGAGGTAGTGGTAATGCGAGAATCAACACTTTTTAATAATTCGGTGTAGCGATCGCACAATTCTTTTTTTTGTTTGAGGGAAACGGTACGGGGATCAATACCTGTGAGGTGTAAATTACATACTGTTTGGATGGGATCAATGGGTGCGAGGATGGTTTCTTCATCTCCCACTATCCTAGCAGCAGCGATCGCTTCTTCTATTCTTTGTTCGATAGTTGCTAACTGGTTGAAACTACTTAAACCCCAGCCACCTTTATGACAAGCACGAACATGGCCACCGATAGAAATACCTTCACTGAGGGTTTCTACTTTGTCACCACGCAATAAAATATCTGTTCCTTCAGCTTCTTCTAAACGAATCATGAGATAATCGACACGGGAGGAATAGCGAGCGATTAAATCAGAGAGTAAATTTTGGATGTCAGCAAGGAGTTTAGGCATTTTGCTTAGGGATGATTAAGAACTTTAGTTATTTTCTAACTATTTATGTTTATTCTCTATATCTTCAAGATCAGATTCAGCAGGTAGTTGAATACTTAATCAAAAACATATTTTTCTGCTACTTTCCAATAACGAGAAAACCTCTTTAAATCAATAAATCCATCATAATCAAAAAATGGTTCAACTTCCAATATTTCTAATTTCAATTTCTTTTCAATTTGATTACAAATATCATCAAATTTGGGACTGGGACTATCTGTAGTCACTACTAATTTAGCATCATGTTCCTGAGCAAATTTAATAATTTCCTCTGCGACATTTCCCCGACGAATTTCTACAGGTAATTCTAGCAAACATTCATATATAAAAGTTATCCTTTTTAAACTTAATTGCCATTCTCTGATTAAAGCATCATCCCAAACCCAAATTGCAGGTGTGTTGGGATATTCTTGTAAAGCGGGGTTTTCGGGACTTAAACAGTCTCCATTGATCCAGATAATTGGTTTATTCATATCAGATAGATTTTAACAAAGCTTCTTTAAATTCTATCGCAGTTTGAAAGTAAATTTGCGGTTTTTCTGTGTTAATCTGAGTTTAATTGTCAGAATCAGGACACCTTTCGGGAAGTCAAAAGTCAAAATTAAAGAGTTTTGTGTCTTAATTCAAACAAGTTAAAGTAAAAAATCACTCAAACCTAAAATCATTAATTCTGTAACTCGTTTCAACTGAATATCATTAGTTAAGAAAATATCACATTGAATTTAATTCCCTATTTTTACTTTCCTCGTTTCTATTTCTGGAAACCCAATTTTGAGCATCTTCACTAACTAAAGGATAAGGTGCTTTACCTCTGATTTCTTGCCATTTTCGACGTTGTTTTTGTTCTATATCATTTGGTTGTGATTGCAGATATAATGACTCAATAAAAATTAATACTTTTTCTTGTTGTGCAGGTGTTAAATTATCTAGTTTTTCTAAAATAGATTTTTTATTTTCCTGTGCTGTAGTCATCATGAAAATCCTCATCATTTGTAAAACACAATCTTCTTTAATTATATGGCTATCGGCTTTTATTTGTAAATATTGCCAGGATTTGAGGATGTACAGGATATTATTGCATGATTGTTTTTTGGAAGTTGGGGATTTTTTAGGATGTTGTTGAATGATTGTTTTTGCATAATTTAAACCATCTATAAACTACTATCCTGTAAATCCTTTAATCCTGGTTATCCTGATTCAGACAAATGCAACTTTCATCACCAACAAACCATCTAAAAATTACCATACTGTAAATCCTTTAATCCTGGTTATCCTGATTCAGACAAATTAAATTTCACCTTCCTTTTTTCCCCTTCTGCCAACTTTGACTATTAGGCTTTTTACTAAACTCACCTTTGGGAAAAAGTCGCGCTTCCAACTCCTCATAACTCCCCTCAAAATCACACTTACCATAAAGCAGACATTGACGACAATAAACCCCTTTTGTGTAACGTTCTAAATTTTCCCGATTGAAAAAATAAGGTTTATGACTAAAGGTACTCGCTACCCATTGCCATGACATATTATTACTTGCTGGATCGCCATCCAACAAATGTTGTAAAAACCATTTTGCGCCTGCTTGCCATTGAATACGTCGCCAATGGATAATATAAGCTGCTAACCACATTCTAATATGGTTATGTAAATAGCCAGTTTTTCTTAATTCTTGACTAAAATTATCAATACAAACCAGTCCGGTTTTTCCTTCAATAATATCTTCCGGTAAATTTTTTGCGTAATCTGCTACTTTATAACCGGTTTTGTATTCTTCTTGATTTTCCCAAATACCTTTTCCTAACTTAACATACAGCCTTTGCCAATAATCGCGCCATCCTAATTCATTAATTAATTTACTCGCATCATCTGGATTTTCCACCCGTTCTAAACTATCATCTCTAATTTCTCGCAAACTCAATACACCATAACGAATATAAGGTGATAACCTAGTAACAGCACCAGTTAAAGAATTGCGTGTTTTTGCGTAGGCAACAGGATCTACTTGTTTTAGCTTCGCTTTTGCTGCTTTCCTTCCACCCACAGTTTCGCTGATGTGATCATCTTGTTCTGCGGCCTGGGGAAATTGTTCGCGCAGGTAAGCTATTAACTCATCTCGATTAGTGAAATCACGTAACATAGTATTCTTAGTTGAGAATTATGTAATCAAAATTAGAAATAGTGGCAATTTAAATATAACTATATTATCCTCTACAGTATATCAAGTGTTACCAGAAAAAGCCATGACCAAACACCCATCTTTACAAGAAAAACAAGGTTACTATCGCTATGATCCCAGTAACTTAGATCAAAAAGGATATGCAAGGTTATTTCCTTACACTGGGGAAGATGGCGTTATCCGTTATATTTTAACCAAACTCAGCGAAAATTTGGTAGAACAGGGGAAACTTTCCCAACCTTGGACTTTATTACTGAGTCAGTTAGATAAAAAAGCGGAAGAATTACAGGAAAATTGGTTAAATATATCGACTTTGTTGGTAGATTGTAAAGTTTTTCAATCGGGATGGTTTAATTTGGATTTACCGCCCAATGAACAATTTAATAGTAGCTATATCCAACAAAGAAAAAAATTAATTCAAACAATTTCTGCTGTTAAAAAAGCCGTCGAAAATGTAGATAAAAATTTACCTCCCCTCACAAAAAACGCAGAACAAAGAAATTTATTTTACCAAGCATTAGCGAAAAAAGCAGATGTTAAACCTCCTGTTATGAGTATAATTCATGAACGAGATGGAGGTTTGAGTGATAGAGAATTTGTCCGTCAACGTTTAGCTGGTGCTAACCCGACAATTATCCGCAGAGTGCAAACAAATGATCAAAGTTTGATTCAAACTTTAGCTACTCAACCTTACAAATTAGCTAATAACGGTGCTGTTGATTTAATTAAAGCTGCCAGTGAAAATCAGTTGTTTATTGCTGACTATCCAATTTTTAAAGATTTGAAAATTACAGACTTACAAACTGGTAAATATGTAGGTAGTCCAGTAGCTTTATTTCACAATACAGAAAAAGGTTTAGAACCTGTACTAATTCAATTAGAAAAAGGTCGAGTAGTCACACCAGGAATTACAGGAGAACCAGCAGATGATTGGATGAGAGCAAAGTTATATTTTCAAACTGCGGATGCTACCCATCATGAATTAATTGCCCATTTAGCTTATACTCATTTAGCAATGGAATCTTTGTCTATTGCTACTTCTAGACAAATACCAACTAATCACCCAGTTTATCAATTATTATCTCCCCATTTTAAATTTTTAATTGCCATTAATAACCGGGGAAATAGTATATTGTTAGCAGAAGGAGCAGCAATTGATAATTTAATGGCTCCTACTATCAAAACTTCTGGTAACTTGATGAATAAAGCCTATCGAGAAAAGTCTTTTTGGTATTATTCCCTGTTGAATGATATTGAAGTGCGGGGAATAGAACCGAAATTATTACCAGACTTTCCTTATCGGGATGATGCGTTGTTATTATGGGAGGCGATCGCCAAATACACAACTCGTTATTTACAACGCTACTACCCAGATGATAAAGCAGTACAACAAGATATTTATCTACAAAATTGGGCGGAAGAACTAGGCGCACCTTTAAACACCCGTCCCAAATCAGACTTTCCCCAAGCACCCGCATGGTTTCCCAAAGAATTAGTAGCAGCATCAGGAATAGAACCCCAAGAAATACCTTCCTATCCCCGCGTACCAGGGTTTACAAAAATTGGTAGTTTGCAACAATTAATAGACATTGCAACTATCGTCATCTTTACCTGTGGACCCCAACACGCAGCTTTGAATTTTAGTCAATACGATTATTTTGGTTACGTTCCTAACGCACCCTTAGCAAATTATATTCGTCCTGATACACCAGCCAGTTTAGAGGAAATTTTACCCTCAACAGCAAGAGATTTAGAGCAAATGCAATTAACCTTTGCATTAAGTGGAATTAACTGGAGTAAATTAGGAAGTTCTGATTTTATTCAGTTTGCAGATAAAATTGATCGGCAAATTCTCGCCCATTTTCAAAGTGATTTGTTAGAGATTGAAAGTAAAATTAAATCTCGAAATCAACAACGTTCCCTAGAAACAGGTGTAGAATATCCCTATCTTTTACCTTCTCGGATACCCAATAGTATTAATATATAATTATCATTGTAAAATCCTTGTAGAGACGTTTCATGAAACGTCTCTACATTTCAGATTAACCTAAAAATTTCATCATGACCAACATTCCCGAAATTGGACAAACTGCACCCGATTTTTCCACCCCAGATCAAAACGATCAACTCGTGAACCTCGCTGACTTCAACGAGTGGATAGTCCTTTATTTCTACCCCAAAGATGACACCCCTGGATGTACCACAGAAGCCAAAGATTTTACAGATTTAGCCGCAGAATTTACCGCTTTAGGTGCTAAAATAATTGGTGTAAGTCCAGATTCCAGTAAATCCCATTGCAAATTTATCGCCAAACATAACTTAGAAATTACCCTATTAAGTGACCCCGAACATCAATTAATTGAAACTTACGGTGGATGGCGTTTAAAGAAATTCATGGGTAAAGAATATATGGGTGTTGCGCGTTCAACATTCTTGATTTCACCTGATAAAATTATCGGCCATTCTTGGGCAAACGTCAAAACAAAAGGTCATGCACAAGCAGTCTTGAAAAAACTCCAAGAATTAACCACCAAATAACAGTTTGTAGTGAGCGATTTATCGCTCCCTCCTTATTACTAAAAGATATATAATATAAATATCAACTCTATTGTCTTGAAGCATAAATATGGTACAATTTATACAAGCACAAAATGTAAGTATTGCCTATTTAGAGAAAAGATTCAGTTTACAAAGAGTCAATGATGAAAACTTCTTTACTGAATGGTGGGAAACCTTGCCAGAAATTACCACTTTAGAAAAGCAATATCTAGACAGAATCAGGGAGAATTTCCTCAGATTGATTAAGCGTCCACCAATCTTGGAAAATGCTGTAAAAATGGTAGTGTTATCTCCTCTACTAGATTTAGCAGGATTTTATCAAGAGCCATTTTTATTTGCTACTGAAGAATCTATAGAACTAGCTATAGAAGATGAAGGAGAAATTATTAGAGGTAGAATTGATGCGTTAGTAATTCAAGAACAATTTTGGTTACTGATAATTGAATCTAAAAGGGCTAGTTTTTCTTTGTTAGAAGCTATCCCTCAAGCATTGACTTATATGCTTGCTAGTCCTCATCCAGAAAAGCCAATATTTGGATGTGTTACAAGTGGAGAAGATTTTCAATTTATCAAACTCATTAAACAAGACATACCTACTTACGATTTGTCTGATAAATTCACTTTATCTAAACGTGAAAACGAACTTTATCAAGTTTTAAAAATCCTCAAAAAAATAGGTAAAATATTAACTTAATTGTTGAGTTTATTTATGTCTAATCGTCCCATCTACCTCGATAATCAAGCTACCACCCCCGTAGATGAAAGGGTACTCAATGCCATGATACCTTACTTTACAGAAAAGTTTGGTAATCCTGCTAGTAATAGTCATGTTTACGGTTGGGAAGGTGAAGCAGCAGTTAAACAAACCAGGGAAATTTTAGCCACTGCTATTAACGCTAACCCAGAAGAAATTGTCTTTACCAGTGGTGCAACAGAAGCGAATAATTTAGCTATTAAAGGTGTCGCAGAAGCATATTTTTCCAAAGGTCAACATATTGTTACCGTCGCTACGGAACACAAAGCAGTTTTAGACCCTTGTGAATATTTACAAAACATGGGTTTTGAAATTACAATTCTCCCAGTCCAAAAAGATGGATTAATTGATTTAGAACAATTACAAAAATCCTTGCGTCCTGATACAATTTTATTATCAGTGATGGCTGCAAATAATGAAATTGGTGTTTTACAACCTTTAGCAGAAATCGGTAAAATTTGCCGAGAAAAGGAAATTATTTTTCATACAGATGCAGCACAAGCTATTGGTAAAATACCTTTAGATGTGCAAATATTAAATATTGATTTAATGTCTTTAACTGCCCATAAAGTCTATGGACCTAAAGGTATTGGTGCTTTATATGTTCGCAGACGTAACCCCAGAGTGAAATTAGCAACGCAACAACATGGCGGAGGACATGAAAGAGGGATGCGTTCTGGAACTTTATACACACCGCAAATTGTAGGTTTTGGTAAAGCGGTGGAAATTGCTTTAAAAGCACAAGAAACAGAAAATCAACGGTTAAAAGAACTTAGACAAAGACTGTGGAAACAGTTATCAACTTTGGAGGGAATTTATCTCAATGGACATCCTGAAAAAAGGTTAGCGGGAAACTTAAATATTAGTGTGGAAGGTGTGGATGGTGCTGCACTTTCTTTAGGTTTACAACCAATTGTAGCAGTATCTTCTGGTTCTGCTTGTTCTTCCAATAATGTTGCACCTTCCTATGTTTTAACAGCTTTAGGACATTCGGAAAAATTAGCTTATGCTTCCGTAAGGTTTGGAATTGGCAGATTTAATACTGTTGAGGAAATTGATCAAGTTGCCGAACATTTAATTACTACCGTGAAAAGTTTAAGAAGTTTCTCGAAAGTGTGAATTATTCTCTCGTTCTCTCGTTCCCAGTCAGAGACTGGGAATGCCTGAATAGAGTTTCTGACTCCAATAAAACAGAAGCCAGAGTCTTGCTTTATTCATTCCCATACAGAGTATGGGAACAAGAAAAACTATAGATGTAAAATAAAGCGGACAAGATGCCCGCAACACAAAAGGATCTGTACATCCATTAATAAGGATCAGAATCAAATCTTCCCCGTTTCACACTTCTGAGATAATAACCTCTAGATGGTAAATTATTTAAATCAAAAGTTTCACCTCTAGGAAATCGCCAAATTTTATAATCATAATATGTGAGAGGTTTACCCGGTTCACAAACTTCTGGGGGATGATCTCCAAGAACAAAATAAACTGAACCCCTCCCCATAACTTTTGCAATTCCATATTTATCTACAAGTAAAGATGTTTCTTCACTAATAGCTATTCCTAATGCAGTGGAAGACACACCATCTTGAATTTGTCGCGCAATAAAAACCATAATTCTTCCCATTCTTTTGCGTTCATCAAAATGGGTATCAATAATCGTTCTTCGCAAATACTTCCACTGAAAGAAATTATAGGTAAATGTAATATTTCTATAGGGGTCTTCCAGTGCTTCATTAGTTTCAATACTATCTTCACAAGCGCAAGAATCATAAACAAATTCACTTTGAATCATTGCCCCTGCACTTGTGCCACCAATCGCCCCACCCTTATCATAAACTGATTTGATAGCAGCTTCTAATTTCGTGTTTTTCCAGTTGCGAATATATTCACATTGATCACCACCAGCAAAGAAAATCACACCTGCATTTCTGACTTTATCAAAAATATCAGTTCTATTTGCTTCTTGTCTGTTTCTGATGATCAAAGTTTCTACATAATTCACCCCTCTCATGTGATAAATTAGCTGATTATAATCATCGTTACCAGCAGCACGAATGACAACAACATTAACTTTTTTGTTAGAGTTAGCACCTCCCCTGACTTGATTTATCATCCATTGAATCCCATCATCCACATCAGGACCACCCCCACCCAAATTATGTACAGGTCCAACTAAGATGGGTCCTTTATAATTCGGTCTATAATTGGGGTTTGGTAACGGTGGACTAACATCACGGCTAATCTTTTCAAAGTAGCGGTTTAGGTTTGCTGTAAAGTGGGATATGAGGAAGGTTCCCATCTTCAACAACATAGTTCTTGCTTTTCTCAAGCACTTGGCTATATTTGGGAATGCCTTGGTCATATTCAAAAATGTGAAGCAAACAGCCATCATTTCTAACTCTCGCACTCCCAAGGGGGAAATTCCCAGCGTACAGCCTTTGTACTGTTTTTTAACGGTAAAAAACGCAGAGTAATTAATATTATCTCCACTACTCTGCGAAAACCTCAGTTTTACTTTGTGTTTAATTACCAATCAACTTGCGATCGCTCTTTCACCACTTTCTCATATACAGCTTCCGTTTCTTTTGCTAATTGTGGCCAGCGAAATCTTCGTTCTAAATCTTCATAAGCGTTATCTATCAACCATTGTCGATAACCTGGATTTTTCAAAACTTCTAAAATTCCCCATGCTAAAGAATCTGGATTATTTACCTTAGTTACGATTCCTGTTTTCGTATGTTGTACTACTTCCGGAAAACCACCCGTATCTGAAACCACAACCGGAACTCTAGAAGCAAAACTTTCTAAAGCTACAATACCAAAAGGTTCATAAAGACTGGGAAAAACTGCACAGTCAGCTAAGGTTTGAAATTTATCCAAGTAGTCATCAGAAAGAAAACCAGTAAAATAGCATTTATCCCAAATTCCTAAATCCCAAGCTTGCTGTTTTAAATGGTCAGTATTACCACCACCAACTATCACAAATTTAACGTAACCGCCCATTTCCCAAAGTACCTTGGGAGCAGCATTAAGCAATACAGGTATACCTTTTTCATAAGTCATCCTGCCCAAGTAATAAATAATTTTTTCATGATCTGCGGCAAATTGGCGACGAAAATCTTGAGCATGAAAATCTCGGTAATGTTGCTTTTTCTCTGGGCGAATCCCATTAAAAATCACGTCGATTTTATCACCATGACTATTTAATGCTCTGACTACTTCCCCCCGCATATATTCAGTACAAACAATGATACGCCAAGCGTTATAAGCTAGTAACTGTTCTTTACCACAAATATAGCGTTGGGTATCATTATAAATACCGTTATAACGTCCGTATTCTGTGGCGTGAATGGTAGCAATGAGAGGAACTTTAAAAGTATGCTTGAGAGCGATCGCTGCATCTCCAACTAACCAATCATGGGCATGAATAAGATCAAATGGTCCTTCCTCTAACATCAATTTACCACCGTGATGTCCCATACTCTCATTTAAATTTACTACCCAGTGAAAAAAATCATGACTATGGGCTACTGGTACTCGATGTACATAAATACCCTCAACTACTTCATACAGTGATGCTTGTTTTACTTCTGGCGTAATCAAGTGAATCTCATGCCCTAACTTTACCAATTCCGGGTATAATTCTGCTACATGACGGGCAATTCCTCCCACTAACCTTGGCGGAAATTCCCAACTTAGTACCAGTATCTTCATTGATTCGACTCCCCGATATTTACAAAACTTGAAAGAATAGAAAAAACTACCTTGATCTCAAAATACGAAGTGTGACAATTACTGCGAGTATTCCTAGTAAAATTGTTATTTTTTTTTAATAAATAGTTTTTTGATAAAGCTTATCATATTGATTTGCAATTTATCTCTACAAAAAACCCGATTTCATCAAAAAACCAGGTTAACTTTAAATTTGCAAATATCTAGTTGACTGCGGACTGGGGAGGTATAGTGATCCGATTTGATTCATGAATTTTTCGTGGAGGCAGGGAACAGGGAACAGCGAGAAAAATTTATTCTACCTCCCCTGCCTCCTGCCTCCTGTCACCTCATACATTAACTTTGATCTAACTTCAACACAGCCATAAACGCTTCCTGGGGTACATCCACCGTACCCACAGCTTTCATCCGTTTTTTACCCTTGGCTTGTTTCTGCAAAAGTTTCTTCTTCCGGCTGATGTCACCACCGTAGCACTTAGCTAAAACGTCTTTCCGCAAAGCCGGAATATGTTCACTGGCAATAACTTTACTACCAATAGACGCTTGAATGGGAACTTTGAATTGATGACGTGGGATCAGTTCTTTGAGCTTTTCAGCCATTGATCTGCCCACACCATAAGCTTTATCCCGGTGGACGATCATCGCTAAAGAATCTACGGGATCACCATTGATCATAATATCCAACTTCACCAACGGATTTTCCCGGTAGCCAATCAGATGATATTCCATACTCGCATAACCACGAGAACGGGATTTCATTTGATCAAAAAAGTCGGTGACAACTTCCGCCAAAGGAATTTCATAAGTTAGGGTAGTCCGTCCCTGGGTAAGATATTTCATATCTTTGAAAATACCCCGGCGGTTTTGTGATAACTCCATCAAAGTACCAACGTAGGTTTCGGGAGTAATCATTTCTACCTGCACATAAGGTTCTTCTATTCTTTCCCGGTCATTGGGCGCAGGTAAATGGCTAGGATTATCAATGTACAGTTCCTCACCCTTGATAGTGATCACCTTATAAACCACAGATGGGGCTGTAATAATTAAATCCAGGTTGTACTCTCGCTCTAACCGTTCTTGGACAATTTCCATGTGTAGCAAACCCAAGAACCCACAACGGAAACCAAACCCCATTGCGCTAGAAGTTTCCGGTTCATATTGCAAAGCTGCATCATTCAACCGCAACTTTTCCAAAGCTTCCCGCAAATCTTCAAATTGATCTGCATCTATGGGAAACATCCCACAAAATACCATTGGGTTAGCCTCTGTGTAACCGGGTAAAGGTTCTGTGGCTTTAGCCTTAGATAAGGTGATAGTGTCACCTACCCGTGCATCAGCAACAGCTTTAATAGAGGCGGCTAAATAACCTACTTCTCCTGCATGGAGTTCTTCAACTTGTTTTTGGGTGGGAGAAAGGACACCTAACTCATCAATTTCATATTCCTTACCCGATGCCATCAAATAGATGCGATCGCCCTTCTTCACTGTCCCATCCATCACCCGGAAATAAACAATTACTCCCCGGTAGCTATCGTAGTAACTATCAAAAATCAGCGCCCTTAAAGGTTGATCAACCGTATTAGCTGCTGGGGGTACACGTTCTACAATCGTTTCTAAAATCTCAGGAATACCGATTCCCTCTTTAGCAGAAGCTAAAATTGCCCCACTGCAATCTAAACCAATAATTTCTTCAATTTCACTAACTACTCTATCTGGTTCTGCTCCTGGTAAATCAATTTTATTTAAAACTGGAATAATTTCCAAATTATGCTCTAGTGCTAAATACACATTTGCTAAAGTTTGGGCTTCTACCCCTTGGGAAGCATCCACAACCAATAAAGCACCCTCACAAGCAGCCAGAGAACGGGAAACCTCATAGGAAAAGTCAACGTGACCAGGAGTATCAATTAAGTTTAAAACGTACTGCTGACCATCCTTAGCTGTGTAATTCATCCGGGCAGCTTGCAGCTTAATTGTAATGCCGCGCTCCCGTTCCAGATCCATGTTATCGAGAAACTGCTCCTTCATTTGTCGGTCTTCTACAGTGCCAGTAGCTTGGAGTAAGCGATCGGCTAAAGTAGATTTACCGTGATCAATATGAGCAATAATACAGAAATTGCGAATGCGAACTGCGGGAACGTCAGTCATATACCATCTTTGCTTTAGCAGCAATCAAAAGTTAAATCTATTTACTTCATGTATTTTAATGCTTTATTGGGTAAAGGGAACAGGAGGCAGGAGTTCAAGAAGTCAGGAGTTCTAGCAGTCAGAGGAAGTTAATAACTCAGTCACCAGTCAATGGTCTCCATTCCCCAGGCAGGTGAATTAATTTTCAAGATATGATGACACTGTATATTAAAACTGCCACCTAAAAACTGAATCATCTAAGTTTGGTAATTTTTTGGGAAACCGTAAACCTATGAATACGCAAGAAAACCCCACCAACGGGGAAAAAATCCATACAGACAAGGTAGAAATTGCTGTTCGCCTAGACTCTGAATTAATAGCCCAAATTCAGCATCTTACCAATGACCCCAGTAAGGTGATAGAAGTCGCCATCCGCCAATGGTTACGCGGCGACATACCGAGAGATGATGAACTAACTCGCACACCAATACGCACACCTATTCCCCCTAGAGGAGAATGGAATGATTGAAATTTGGGGACTGGGGACTGGGGAAGAAGCAGGGGAGCAGGGAGCAGGGGGAAGTTATTTGTATTTTTCCCAATCACCAGTCACCAATCACCAGTCACCAGTCACCAATGATACAAAATGTAAAATTTAACGCTCCAGATTCCAGAAAAGTCAAAAATATACAGTCAAAAGTATGAAAGCTGTAAAACTTTATGCCAAAATTTAAGCAGCTTTAGTACAACCACGGTGGAAAGCAAATTGTCTATCCAACTCGATAAATGACTATTACTGCGAATAACCCATTGCCAAAGCTATTTTCTCAGAACCTGGAATCTACTAACCGCAGTACAGATGGCTTATTACTAACTCTTGCATCTGAGTTGGTATATATCCAAGATGGTACTGGGCGTTATCTGACATTTGATTGGCAGTACAGCGAACTCCTGGATTTAATGACTGAGAGAATAGTTGATGCGCTTAATGAAAATGAAATCTTTACCCCAGTAGATAAAGTTGCCTATTTGGAAGGCTTGCAAAGGATTTTAACAACTTTAGTCCCAGAGAGAGTTCAATGTTGGTTTAAATGCAGTCAATATTTATTAGAGTTGGAGTTGACAATTACTCCAATTATGCCGCAACTGGGTGAAGCCGCAACCACAGTTTTGGTTATGGGTAGGCTATTACCATCTCCAGTCAATGGTAAAGAAGTGAATCAGGCAGCAAAAACGCCTTCACAGCTTGAGTTATTTTTGCATTCTCGGAAAGTGCCACAGTTATTGGTGCAATACCAAAAACTATTAACCCAAATCACCAGAAATATCTGGTGGACACTGGATATAGATGTTATTTGGCAGCAAACAGTTGACAGTTTAGGACAAACTCTCAAACTGGAGCGTTGTATTTTCTTTCCTTATCAGCCAGGAGATTCAAAAGTTAGGGTAATCGCAGAATATCACCAACCAGCATTCAAGCCCATTTTAGGCTCAGAAATAGAGATATCTTCTGAACCTGCTTTTGCTCAAGCTTTGGCAACTCTAGAACCGATGGTCATAGAGATGCCGATTCAAACAAATTCTCAGCAGCACAGATTTTTACTTTTTGCTACTAACTATCAAGACCAAGCAAATGGTTTAGTTGGGTTAAGTTTAAGCAGTGAAGAAATATTAATAACAGAAACGGAAATAGAATTAATTAAGGAGTTGGCAGATCAACTGGGTACAGCGATCGCTCATGCTACCCTATACAAAGAACTAGAATACGCAAGACAAAACGCTGAGGAAGCATCCCGGTTAAAAAGCGAATTTCTCGCTAATGTATCCCACGAAATTCATACACCTTTAAATGGCATGATTGGCTTTTTAAAGCTGATTTTAGAAGGGATAGCAGATGATCCCGAAGAACAAATGGAATTTGTGGATGAAGCTCTTAAATTATCACTCCATCTGCTAAATCTTCTCAATGATATTTTGGATATTGCCAAAATCGAAGCCGGGAAAATGGAGTTAGACTGCTCACCTGTCAAACTTCAAGAGCTATTTAGTGATGTAGAAAACTTTACCCGTCCCCAAGCGGAGATGAGAAACCTCAGTTTCCAAATGCAAATGCCTGTCACCTCTGATGAAATTATCGTTCAAGGTAATTACCAAAGGTTGTTACAAGTTATGCTAAATTTGGTAGGCAATGCTATTAAATTCACCCATGAAGGTGGAATCACCATCAGCGCCGACTGGGTTATCAAAAAAGGAAAAGGAAAATCCAGCAAACCACAGAATCCCGGCATGGTGAAAGTTAAAGTTGCAGATACTGGTATTGGTGTTTCCTTAGACAAACAAGATAAACTGTTTCAATTATTCTCCCAGGTGGATGGTTCTCGTACTCGTCACTACGGAGGTACTGGTTTAGGTTTAACCATATCCCAAAAGCTTGTAGAAGCAATGGGTGGTGAGGTACATTTTTATAGCTTAGGCGAAGGCCTTGGTTCAACTGTCACCTTCACAGTCCCACTTTATCAACAACCGGTCTTGTGTTCCCCTAGCGAGTGCGAGATTGAATCTCAATAATTGATTGGGGACTGGTGATTGGGGAAGAAAATTTTAGATTTTAGATTTTAGATTTTAGATTGGAGTTAACAAAAACAATCCAAAATCCTTGCATCCAAAATCCAAAATAAAAAACTCCTGACTCCTGTACGGGCGAAGTAGGGGCGAAGTAGGGGCGAAGTAGGGGCGAAGCATTCGGAAAATAACCTTTTCAGAAAATTGATAATTTATCGCCCGAATGCTTCGCCCTTACAGGAAAATAACCTTTTCAGAAAATTGATAATTTATCGCCCGAATGCTTCGCCCTTACAGGAAAATAACCTTTTCAGAAAATTGATAATTTATCGCCCGAATGCTTCGCCCTTACAGGAAAATAGCCTGTTCAGAAAATTGATAATTTGTCGCCCGAATGCTTCGCCCCTACGACTCCTGACTCCTCGAACTCCTGACTCCTTGATCTCCTGCCTCCTGCCTCCTGTTATATTTTGGGAAATGGGTGGATAATCTGCAAATCCCACTTTCAAAGCCGTCCTTAACTGAACAGGTCTAAAACTATGGAATTGACACTTAAAAACGTTGAAACTGTCTTAGATGAAATGCGCCCTTATCTAATGTCTGATGGGGGTAATGTGGAACTGGTAGAACTCGATGGACCAGTAGTGAAACTGCGTTTACAAGGTGCTTGCGGTTCTTGTCCTAGTTCACAAATGACTTTGAGAATGGGTATTGAACGCCGTCTCAAAGAAATGATTCCCGAAATTGCAGAAATTGAACAAGTCATCTAGGAATAGATGACTGGTGGTTGGTGATTGGTGATTGGTGACTGGTGATTGGTGATTGGTGACTGGTGATTGGTGAGTGGGTAATCAATCTTTATGTTTCCCTATCAACTATCAACTATCAACTATCACCAATTACCCATTACCCATTACCATTATTGATAATTGAAAATTATTAGTAAATCCTGAAAAGCATATTATTGATCATGTCTCATCCCCTTTACGTCGCGTTTATTTGGCACCAACATCAACCATTGTACAAGTCTCCTGTCAGTCAGCAGTATCGCTTACCTTGGGTGAGGTTACATGGTACTAAGGATTATCTAGATTTAATATTATTGCTGGAAAAATACCCGAAATTACATCAAACGGTGAATTTAGTACCGTCTTTGATTTTACAGTTAGAAGATTATATTGCGGGAAATGCTTTTGACCCTTATTTAACTGCCAGTTTAACACCTGTGGAACAGTTAACCACAGAACAAAAAGAGTTTATTGTTCAACATTTTTTTGATGCTAACCATCATACTTTAATTGACCCCCATCCCCGTTATGCCCAATTGTATTATCAAAGACAGGAAAAGGGTCAAGGTTGGTGTTTAGCAAATTGGCAAGCTGTAGATTATAGTGATTTATTAGCTTGGCATAATTTAGCGTGGATTGATCCTTTATTTTGGGATGATCCAGAAATTGCAGCTTGGTTAAAACAAGGACGTAATTTTACTTTAGGCGATCGCCAACGAATCTATTCTAAACAAAAACAAATCCTCAGTCGCATTATTCCCCAACACCGGAAAATGCAGGAAACTGGCCAGCTAGAAGTTACCACCACCCCCTACACTCACCCCATTTTACCCCTGTTAGCTGATACCAACTCTGGACGGGTGGCAGTGCCACAAATGACATTACCTAACCAGCGTTTCCAGTGGGCGGAAGATATTCCCCGCCATTTACAAAAAGCCTGGGATTTATATAAAGATAGGTTTGAACAAGCACCCAGAGGTTTATGGCCTTCAGAACAGTCCGTCAGCCCAGAAATTTTACCGTATATTATTAAACAAGGGTTTAAGTGGATTTGCTCAGATGAAGCGGCTTTAGGTTGGACATTGCAACATTTCTTTCATCGGGATGGGGCGGGAAATGTACAACAACCAGAATTATTATACCGTCCCTATCGTTTGCAAACTCCCGCAGGTGAGGTTTCCATTGTATTCCGGGATCATAGATTATCAGATTTAGTGGGTTTTACTTATGGTGCAATGCAGCCAAAACAGGCGGTTGCAGACTTAGTAGGACATTTACAGGCGATCGCTAGAAAACAAAGAGAAAACCCAACTTCACAACCTTGGTTAGTTACCATTGCTTTGGATGGGGAAAATTGCTGGGAATTTTATCCCCAAGACGGTAAACTTTTCCTAGAAACATTGTATGAAAACCTGAGTAATCAAGAAAATATCAAACTGGTTACTGTTTCCGAATTTCTAGAAAAATACCCCGCTACAGCAACTATTCCCGGTGAAAAATTACATAGCGGTTCATGGGTAGATGGCAGTTTTACAACTTGGATCGGCGATCCTGTAAAAAACCGCGCTTGGGACTATTTAACCCATGCAAGAGAAACCTTAGCAAAACATCCCGAAGCAACCGAAGAAAATAACCCCGCAGCGTGGGAAGCGTTATATGCTGCTGAAGGTTCTGATTGGTTTTGGTGGTTTGGAGAAGGACATTCATCAAATCAAGATGCCATATTTGATCAACTATTTAGAGAACATTTATATGGCATTTATAAAGCATTAAATGAACCCATACCAGCCTATTTAACCCAACCTTTAGAAGTCCACGAAGCCAAATTAGATCATCGTCCAGAAAGTTTTATTCATCCCATAATTGACGGTAAAGGAGATGAACAAGATTGGGATAAAGCCGGCAGAATAGAAGTAGGTGGTTCACGGGGAACAATGCACCAAAGTAGTTTAGTACAACGCATTTTTTACGGTGTTGATCACCTAAATTTCTATGTGCGAGTAGACTTTAAAAGCGGTGTCACACCAGGAAAAGAACTACCCAAAGAATTAAATTTATTGTGGTATTATCCCGATAGACCAATGATCAATAGTCCTGCACCTTTAGCAGAAGTTCCTGATCTTGCACCGGTTAATTATTTCTTTCACCATCATTTAGAAATTAACCTAATTTCCCAAACAATTTATTTTCGAGAAGCAGCAGAACATTATCAATGGCATCCCCGCGCAACTCGCGCCCAAGTTGCGTTAAACTCTTGTTTAGAGATAGCAGTACCTTGGGCAGATTTGCAAGTTCCTCCTGACTATCCTGTAAGGTTGGTTTTGGTTTTAGCTGATGATGGTTGTTATCACAGTTATTTACCAGAAAATTCTTTAATTCCCATTGAAGTACCTTAATAGTAGGTTGGGTTGACGGGAGGAAACCCAACATTTTTTTATCTCACGCAGAGACGCAAGAAAGGAGATCAAGGAGTCAGGAGTTCAAGGAGTAGGTTGGGTTGACGTGAGGAAACCCAACAATCAGATCATCTGCATTTATCTGTTTGCTTCTGCGTTTAATTTTTGTATAAAACAATTATCAATTATCAATTGATAAAATCATCCGCGTTTATCTGTGTGCATCTGCGTTTAAAAAATGGGTTGTAAATCTAAAATAAAACCTGGTAACACATCTTCCCCAGATAAACTTTGAGGATTTTCTAATATTTCTACTGCTTGATTTTGACGATATATTTCTACTTGTTTATCTTTAGGATTTAACAACCAACCTAAACGCAATCCATTATTAATATATTCCCGCATTTTGGCTTGGGTATCAGCTAAATCGTCACTTTCAGAAACTAATTCAATCACAAAATCAGGACATAAAGGTAAAAACTTTTTTCTTTGTTCTGGTGTCAGTGCATTCCATCTTTCTATTTTTATCCAAGATACATCAGGGGAACGAGTACCACCAAGAGGTAATTTAAAACCTGTGGAAGAATCAAATGCTTTTCCTAATTTATGTGTTCTGTTCCAAAACCAAACTTGTCCAGTTAATTCTAAGTTTCTTTCTCCTGTTTCTCCTCCGGTTGGTGACATAACTATTAATTCCCCTTGATGTGATAATTCTAAGCGTAAATCTTTGTTAGCTGCAACTATTTCTACAAATTCATCATCTGTGAATTTTAATGATTTTGGGATTTGTAAGGTTACAGAAGTCATGATTCTTACCTGTTGAATATTAGATATTATATCTCAGTACGTTGGGTTGACGGGAGGAAACCCAACATCTTTTATATCTCACACAGAGACGCAGAGAACGCAGAGGAAGAAAATAATTCAAAAGTAGATTAAGTTCCGTAGTGAGGACTTCAGTCCTCAAGTAAGGAATAAATTCCTTACTACGAACTTTGCGTTTGCAAAATGGGTTGTAAATTCCAAATAAAACCTTTTGAGAGGGAATTTTAAATTTTCTATTGTTGAATATTTTGTTGAATATTAGAAATTCCAATCTCTGCGAAAATGCAATAAACTTTGCAAAAACTCTTGCACAATGTGGTTTTTATTTAATTTTTGTTTATTCCATTCTCTTGCGGTTTGCTGTAATATTTCTGAAAAGCTAGGATCAACAACAGCTAAATTTTCTAAGTTCTCAATTTTCAGATTTTTTGACATTGCTAAAGCTACTAAGTTTACTAATTCTCCCGCTTCTACACCAAATATAGAACATCCTAATATTTGACCATTTTCTAAAATAATTAATTTACAAATACCTGTAATTTCATTTTTAATTTGTGCTGCTGTTAAGGTTTTGAAATAGTTGGTAAAAACTAAAACTTGATTTTTACCATATCTTCTTTTTGCTTGTAATTCTGTTAACCCTATTTGCGCTACCATTGGTTGAGAAGATATTATCCAAGGAATACAACGATAATTAACTTCAAGTCTGGGAAAAAATAGAGCATTTTTCACAGCAATTTTAGCTTCATAATTGGCAATGTTGGCAATATCATAACCACCTAGAATATCACCACAAGCGTAAATGCGATGATTTGTGGTTTGGAGTTTTTTATTCACAACTAAACGCCTTGGATACCATTTTACTCCTGCTGCTGCTAAATTTAAATTATCTATGTTTGGTTGTTGTCCAGTTGCAATTAAAATTTCTTCAGTTTCTATAGCTTTATCTCCAGCTTGCACCCATTTTTGATCTTCAATTTTTCGTATTTGGGTGACTCTTGTTTGGTTAAAAATACGCACACCATCAGCTTCTAATTGTGCTATCAATAATTGTCTTATTTCTGGGTCAAGATAAGAAAAAACACTAGGATGATTTAATATTAAATTGATGTTGCAACCCCAACGAGCTAAAGTTTGGGCAATTTCAATACTTTGGGGTAAACCACCAATAATTACCCAATTTTTTGGAGGGTTTGGTGTTTCTAAATATTGCCAAATATTCGCTAAGGTGAGATAACCTATAGTGTTTAAACCTTCAATATCGGGAATTTTTGGACGTGAACCGCAAGCGAGTAAATAGGTACGGGCGCTTAAAATTCTGTCATTCACTGCAAAACTCAGCTTGGGAGAAGTTTGAAATTTCCCATTACCAATAATTACATCAACACCTTGGGCAGACAAATTAGCAAGAGAATTAAGTTGGTTAATATTTGCTGCAATACTTTGAGAATACAACATCCCTTGCTGGTAAGAATAGCTGCAAGTCGGTTGAGGGATCGGAATTTGCGATTTTTCTGGTACTCCAGTATTGCTAATTGGCTTGTTTGGGTGAAAATCTGATTTGATGTTTTTACTCTCGGTCATAATGCCAAGAGTTTTCATATCAACGCACTGCTGAGAGATTTTACTTAGTTCGCTGAGTGGGTAATGATAATTTAATTCATAGTGTATTTGAGGCTGTACCAAGGCAACTTTGGCTTGTAGTTGGGTTGCAGCTAAAGCCGCTTGGTATCCAGTAATACTACCACCAATAATTACAATATCGTAGTCAATTTTCATTGGGAATTGGGAATTGGGAATTGGGAATTGGGAATTGGGAATTGGGAATTGGGAATTGGGAATTGGGAATTGGGAATTGGGTTATTCATCCTCCCAGTCACCAGTCACCAGTCACCAGTCACCAGTCACCAGTCACCAGTCACCTGATAACTGATTTAAGGGCTGTTAGTAGGCGTTGGTTATCAGATTGGGAACGGACAGCGACACGGAAAAAGCGATCGCCCAACTCTTTAAAACTGCGACAATCACGAATTAAAATTTGGTATTGCTGAAGTAATTTTTCTTGTAACTGAGAAGTTGAATGTTGAGACTCTACCAAGAGGTAGTTAACAGCGCCTTCTAGAGGTCTTAATCCGTTAATTGCCGATAAACCCTGAAATAATTGATTTCGTGCCTGTGGCAGCCATTTCCAGGTCTGTTGTTGAAAGTCTGTATCTTGGAGTGCGGCGATCGCAGCAGCAGCAGCTAAGGTATTGACAGGCCAGGGATCTCGCCATGATTGCCATTTTCTGAGCAAGTCCGGGTGAGCGATCGCATATCCTAACCTTAACCCAGGTAGACTGTAAAACTTGGTGAGCGATCGCAATATCACCAAATTCTCATATTCCTGTACCAATCCGATCAAACTTTGTTCCTGATCAGGAGGCAGAAAATCCATAAACGCCTCATCCACCACCACCAAAGCAAAATCTTTCAGGTAAGGCAAAATATCATCCCGTAAAAATAGCTTACCCGTTGGGTTATGTGGATTATTTAGCAGCAACCCATACTCCTGAGATGGGGAGATAGGGAGATGGGGAGGTAGGGGGAGAATATTAACTTTTGCCTCCTGCCTTCTGCCTCCTGCCTCCTGCCTCCTGCCTTCTGCCTCCAAATCAATAGGAAACTCCAGCACTTTAGCATTATAAGCCGCTAGGGTGCGGTAATAATCGCCAAAGGCTGGAGTCATTAACATTGTTGCCGCTAATTGTCCTAATTCCCTACCTAGTAAAGTCAGTAATTCTGCTGAACCATTTCCCGGCAGAATCCACTCAGGTGGTAATTGATGAAAGTGACCCAGAGCTAGTTTGAGTTCGCTGTAATCTGGGTCAGGATAGTGTTTAAGATTACCAAATTGGGAAGCGATCGCAGCAATAACGCTGTTTGGTGGTCCCAACGGGCTGATACTGGCAGAAAAATCGACAATAGCATCCGGGGAACAGCCAGCTAACGCCGCTGCCCAAGCTAAATTTCCCCCGTGTGCCTGTTGTCGCATCAAAAATAGACTTCCTAGAACAGAACCTACTCTTTTGGGGGTGCTACTCTTTCTCTAAAGAGTTTCCCAGCCGAGAAAGCAGGAACTTTGGTAGCTGGAATTTCCATTTTTTCATTGGTTTTGGGGTTGCGGCCTTCACGAGCTTTCCGTTCCCGTGATTCAAAAGAACCAAATCCCACCAGGGTGACTTTATCGCCTGAAGCCACAGCCTCAATAATTGTCTCAATAGCAGCAGTTAACACCGCATCCGCTTGTTTCTTTGTCACACTGGCTTTTTCCGCCACTGCATCAACTAATTCGCCTTTGTTCATATCAAACTCCTTGAGGTTTAATTGAGATTTAGTCAAGATGTACTTTGTCGGATCTTTACGGAAATCTCTGTTGGCAGCATTACAAAAATCGTCCCTTGAGAGTATTTACACTCAAAACCCCTGTAAATCAGATTGGCTCGACTTTTCAATGAATCATTCTAAGGTGTTGTAGCCAGAAGTGCATAGGTGAAAGCATTAATTTATATAGATTTCAGAATTTATTGTGTTTTTTGCTGCATAGTTGCCCTGGAAACACCGAATTTTTAGGAATAAATGCTTACTGGGGACTGGGTACAGCAATTTTCGAGAGCATCCAAATTTTGAAAAAATCAACTCAGCAATACCAAAAACCCTCTTAAACCCTCTTAACTTTGTGTCCTTTGCGTTCTTTGCGGTTCATTCATATTAGGACTTTGTAGCAATTCAAAGATTCCCAAAAAATCAAATTACACATTTGGGATGCTCCCCAATTGTCAGGTAAATAAAACACAAAACAAAGTTTAAAAGCCTTATAGAGACGTTGCATGAACCATTTATGCTTATTAAAGGTTCGTCACAATATCTTTTAAAGGCAACATTAATGTTAAAGGTTCTATCGGTGAGGGCTTAAACTTATGTTTTAGATAAAATTGTTTAGCTGCTTCATCTTTCGCATGAACTAAAATACATCGTATGCCGACAATTTTGGATGCTTGTAAAACCCGAAAAATTGCATCTCTTAATAAACCAGATCCGATACCCTGCCCTTCCCATTGTTCATCAGCAGCTAACCTACCAACGATCATACAAGGAACTGGATCTGGTGCATTTTGCTTGACTTTTCTAATAGCCACTGAGTGATATACACCAGCACTTGCCAAACAGTAATAACCGATTACTTTGTTTTCACAAATTACTACATAAGTTCTAGCAGTATCACCCTCATTTTTAAATGCTTTTTCCTTCAACCAATTATTTAAAGTTTCTGACTTTGATTTGAATTGTGATATATCATGGCTAGAATTAATTGGTTGAGGAGCTTCTATTATTTTCCTCTGATCCATTCTTAATCCCAAGGTGATTTAGCAGCTAAAAACTTACGTAGTTCCTCGTCTGCTTGAGGTGGTGCATCTAAAATATCAATAAATTCTTGATATTTTTTTTCATCTAAAGCAAAAAAAGTTTGATCACAAATTACTTTTTCTGCTTCTCTACAAGCGACATCTAGCATGAAATCAGAACGAGTTTTACCAAGAATTGATGCAGCATAATCAATTAAATTACGCTGTTTTTCTTGAACTCTAATATTAATAACCTGATTGCGTCCAGGATTATCCATTTCAAAGGAAGCTACCATTTTCGTTTCCTGAATTTTAATAACTCCATTACGTCTACTATAAATAATCGTGTACACAATGTCAATACATTGTTATTAGGACTTACGCAAGATTAGACTAAAGACCTGATTTTTGCGTAAGACTGGATACAATACTGTTCGGTTAAGGATTTTTGTAGGTTGGGTGGAACGAAGTGAAACCCAACAAACCCTTGTAAATGTTGGGTTTCGTTCCTCAACCCAACCTACGTTATTTCGTTGTTTTGGGCTTAACCGAAAAGTATTGGGACTGGATAAAGTTTGATCTTAGCAACGCTGCTTCTCTCATTGATTCTGCTATATATTAGTTATTCAAACCCAATACTAAATTATGACTAAAGAATTATTAGTGCAAGAAATAGAGTCCTTACCACCAGAATTGCTAACTGAAGCATTAGATTTTATTCGCTTTATAAAAGCCAGTCATTCACAAAAGCAGTTGAACAAGGAAACAAATTTAAGCGAAGATACATTGAAGGGTTCAACAGCCGAAGATTTACTTGAGTTTGCGGGTTCTTGGTCAGGAGATGATATTCGAGAATGCTTGCAACTTGTCCATAATACCCGTATGCCGTTGCAAATATAAATCATTTTTTCAGCGACGTTTTACCCGTTCTGTAATTGCTAGAAACCAAATCAACTTACTCATTTATGAGCCAAAACAGGAGATAATTGTCAAATGGCAGTAGAAGAGTATCGTCAAATAGTTAAGAATCTAATTTTAGAAAAAGCTCAAAGACGATTTACACCGGAAGAAATAGAAGTCCAAGCGGTTATAGATACCCAAAACGACCACTATCTTCTGTTACATACTGGTTGGCGTGGTAATAATCGCACTCATGGTTGTAGTATCCATATTGACATTAAAAACGGTAAAATCTGGATACAGCATGATGGAACTGAAGTAGGAATTGCTACACTTCTACTTGAACAAGGCGTACCCAAAGAAGATATAGTCCTGGGTTTTCATTCTCCAGAAATGCGCGAATTTACAGAATTTGCTATCCATTAAAGACACCTGAAATACCCGAATCATCCAACAATCCGGGTATTTGCACAGTCTACCGATTACCAGGAACTCTCAACCCCCGACGCTCAAGCATCTCCCGCACCTGGGGACTAGGATTGTAGTTATAACCATAGCTAGAACGCTCCGAGTCATCCATTACCTGTGGTGTGAGTAATACAATTACCTCTCTACGTTCATTCTCTCTATTTGTTCTTCTAAACAATGAACCAAGAAGGGGAATATCACCCAAAATAGGCAGCTTGGTTACAGTTGTCCGATCTGAGTCTTGAATGATACCTGATAAAATCAGAGTTTGACCATCTCGCAAGCGTAATAAACCAGATTGAAGACTTCTTCCTGTAATCAAGCCGATAGTACCATCAACCGTACTTGCTGAACCACCAGGCGCAGATACAGTAGGTGCTACAGACAAGGACACAAAACCATTATCATCAATTCTTTCAACTCTTACTGCCAGAGTTAACCCTGCTTCCTTGATGATCGGTTCTCTCAGTGTGTCGGTGACTCTAATACCGCCGTATACCTCCTGAGTTAACTTAACTACCGCATCCTGTCCTTCTTGGACAATTAAGGTGGGATCTGTCAAAATCTTGGCATTACCACTTTGCACTTGAGCTTGCAAGCTGGCTAGGAAACGTTTAGGAAACTGATACAGAGAAGGTAAAGCAGATGTTGCTGTTCCTGGATTTCCTGGTGTGTAGGTGGTAACTGTTCTGGCCGGAGTACCAGGAACAGCAGGAACAATCAGATTACCCTGGTTATCATAAACAGCAGGAGTACCAGGAACGGCAGGAATATTTGTAATAGTAGTTATATCTGGTGTTCCTCTAGTAAAGTCTGTCAAACCAGCTTGGAATGGATCTTGTGAAACGCCTGCTCGGCGGTTAAAGAATGATGCTGCCCCTCCTTCAATATTAGAGTTGAGTGCACCGTCCACAATTCTTCTATTGCCTATCCCAGTACCCGGAATAGTAGTGCTGTTATTTAAATCAAGAAAAGTATTAGCACCTCTAAAAGGGTTCTGAATCACAGGCGTTTCACGGATGCTATTTGCAACTTCACTACTGGTAGCAGGTCGAGAACCACCAAAATTAAAAGTTGCCGCACCACCGTCACTAGCAAAGTAGTTATTACCAATCCCAAAGGAAAAGCTGCTGTTATAGTCCTGAATACCCAAAAGGTTAACATCAATAATTTTGACATTAACCACAACCTGCCGACGACGGATATCAAGCTTGGTTAATTGAGACACTGCCATATCAACTAACTTGGGAGAACCAATTAAAGTGACAGAATTTGTCCGTTCGTCTCCTGAAGCCTGTAAACCTCTCAGTAAAGGTGTTGAATCTTTATACTCAACTCGTTGAGTTTCAATTTTTGTTTCTGTAGTGGTCTGAGTTTGGGTAATTGCGTCGGCATTAGCAGCACCACCTACAGGTACAGCATTCACGCTGGTTACCAATCTTTCACGGCTTACAGCACTTTCCGCACCCAAAGCTACCAAAAAGTTTAAAGCCACACCCACAGTTACCTGATTGAGTCGCAAACTCCGCATCACTGTATCACGGGTAGAATTAGGCAATTTAGCCCCGACAAAAATTGTCCTCCCACTGCGATTAGCTTCTAAACCACTCAAGCGCAAAACGTAATTAAATACATCCTGCACCGGTTCATTTTCTATATCTAAAGAAATTGTTTGGCTAATGGTTTGGCCTTCGGTGGGTGCTGATCCTTCTGCTCCCACATAAGCCAGGTTAAGTCCAGCAGCACGAGCCAATAGTGATAAAACTTCCCTCACTGGTGCATCTCGCAACACCAAACGCGGTACTCGTTCCTGTGTTCCTAAATCAATCACAGTAGGAGATGTATCAATATTAGATACTGTAATATCACCTACTGGTGGGGCAACGGCTCTAGGTAAAAAGGGAGGTGCTAGGTTATAAGGTTGATTTGGTCCTGCTGGTTGTGCCTTTTTACCATCAATTGTTATTTCTGGGTTAGGTACTAACACATCAGGCTGTTTACTAAACTCTACAGCACCACCAGGGGGAGTTGGAGGTGCTGATGCTGTGGTGTTTGTATTCGGTGTGGTTGGGGTTGTGTTTGGTGTGGGTGCTGCTGCTGTCGCGTCTCCTGTGGTAGTAAAACCAAGAGTTAGATTGTTATTTTCACGGACTACTGGTTTACCAGCAGGAGCATTATTAATACCCATGACGGTAACACGGACACTATTAGCATCTAACTGATTAACTTCTACAGATGCTATTCCCGGTGCTGGGTTTTCTTGACGGAAACTCTTGCCTTGCGGTAAACGCAGTTGCGTATTAATAATATCTGCAACTAAGGCTTTATCTCTTTTAGTGGTGAAAATCTGGGGTTTATTTCCAGAAGAAGTCTTTAAAATGACACTAATTCCCCCATCAACGGGATTGAGTTTCACTTCTGTAATTTGAGTGGTCTGTGCCAAAACAGGTTGTGCTGCTAAAACCACACAAGCAGCCGCGCTAGAAATTAAAACATTACTATGAACTTGTTTCACAGTTCATTCCTCACCTTAAATAAAAACCAGTCTGTATATCTACTTGTTAATCGGCTATCTTAAAGTAACCCATTGTACATTGAATTGGCATTCAAGTTACAACTCAGCACTCAGGACTTTTGCGGGTTACTTCTGGGGTGGTGGTGCGGCTTTTGCTGCTGCTTTTGCCTGTTCTTCAGCAGTTAATGGCATTAATACCACTAAGTCAAAGGAAGTAGAAATTTTGCCGACTCCTGTTCGCACTCCTTTTTGCTTATCATCTGTATCTTCTTTTTCTGGTGGTACTAATTTAGAATCATAATTTTGCACGAGTAATAAAGGCTGTAATCGCTCAATATTACGAATGATTGCCTGAGTTTGTTCAAAATTGCCTTCTATTTCTACTTTGATAATTTGCCGTTTGAGTTTGTTGTTAACTTTTTCTCCCAAACTGTTATCAATAATTATTTCTGGTTTTTCTCCTGCTGGTGCAAACTTTTTGAGTTGGGCTTTAATGGCATTACTGCCCATAGCTGTAGCATTACTGGAATCTACCAAACGACTGGTATCCAAAAGTAATGTATCCAAACTCTTTTCATTAGCAAATAAAGCTAAAACTTGGGTTTGTTGTTGCTTAGACTGAGCTAATTCTCCTAGTAACTTATCTGCTTGTTTAGCTTGGAGATTTTTTTGCTCAACTTGTCCTTGTAAGTCCTTACTTTTGGTTTGCAAGTCTTGGAAGTTGGTAAACTCTGGCATAACCATGTTTAGTATCATATAAACAGCGCCTAGCAAGCCCATAGCACCAACTACCCCACCAGTTACTTTGGGTGTAAAAGTAACACCAAAGGCAACAGGATAGGAAGATCCAGCCTCATCAAAATTGGCGTTTTTAGAAAAATTTAAATCATCACTGACTGTCATTTAATGGCTCCTGTTTTTTGCAAGTTACGGATTCTTTCAACTAATCCGACTGTACCTTTTTGTTCTAAATCACGGATTAATTGTGATGCAGGTACAGCACTTAAACTAGCTTTAATAGTGTATTTAACTACTTGAGGAGGTTTAAATTTCGTTTCGGTTTTCGTCTCAGGTGGAACAGCACCAGTGATCTCAGGTGCATCAACTAATTCCGCTGTACTAATTTTGCTTTCTTCGGGGTTAAATAACTTGGATTTGCCCATAATTAACAGAAAGTCATTGACATCAGCAAAAGAACGGGCATAACCTGTAATTTCTAATTCTCCGGCATTGTTACTGTCGTCTTCACTGTTCTTGGCTTTGATCACAGGTGGAATTTGTTTAATGGTTTCCAACTGTACATTGGCGGGAATGCGATCGCGTAAATCCTGTAACATTGCTGACCAAGGACGAATCTGATCAAATACTGTGACTAAAGCTTGTGTTTGTTCTTGTATGCCTTTTGTTTCCTCCTTAATTTTCTGAATATCGGCTAATTTTACATCTAGGTTTTTGCTTTCCTCCTCTAGTTTGACAATTTGTTGTCCTAATCCTGCATTTTGGGCTTGTAAAAACAACAAAACACCAAACACCAAAGCTGGAATAGACAAACCCACACCGACTCCCAATAAAGCTGGTGTATATTCGGTGATATCAGCTTTTGGTCTAACAGGTTTATTATTATCCAACTCAGCAGGTGAGCGATCTTTGAGAAAATTAATATCTAGGCTGTACATTTTTTTATGCCTCCCGCATTCCTAAACCAAGAACTATCCCCAAACCAGGGCGTTGCACTGGGGGATATTTATCTTCTTCTACTTCCAAAGATAAATCTCTGATCGGATCTATTTGAGTAGTAGGAAAACCTAATCTTTGAGTAAAAAATTCATCCAGTTGTTGCAATCCTCCTCCCATACCAGCTAGTAAAATCTGTGCAACTTCTAAACCCTCACTCTGATTGATATAAAAATCTATAGAACGACGTAATTCATCAGCTAATTCTCCTAGTATTTTTAACATCGGACTCATACCAGGATTAGCACCAGTCAGCCCGGTTCTAGCTACATCCAAAGGATTTGCGGGAATAGTCATATCCATCAACATATCCATCTCCCGTGATATCGGCAAATTCATTGCCCTAGATAAAGCCGCTTGCAGTTGATATGTACCTATAGGCACAGTACGAGAAAATTGTGGTACTCCATTGATAATGATGGCAATTTCTGTACTATCAAATTCAATATCAACTAAAACTGCTGCTTCTTGGGGTCCGAATAGTCGCAACTGATCCCGAATAGTTCTAATCAGAGCAAAACTGTTAATCTCTAAAACATCAACTGCTAATCCAGCTTCGGCAAAAGTATTAATATAGGTATCTGTCACTTCTTTACGAGTGGCAACCAAAAGCACTTGTACTTTTTCAATGCCATCCTCGTCTACAACATACCCCAATTTTTGATAATCTACATCAGCTTCTTCTCGTGGATAGGGTAAATACAATGCTGCTTCATGGTTAAGCACCATTTCCCGCAACTCTTTATCATCCAACTCGGCTGGTACAGGAATCACACGCACAATAGCATCTTTTCCGGGAATACAAGTAGCAACACGGGAAGCTTGGATTTTGCTTTCAGCTATTGCCTGTTGGATAATTTCCGCCATCCGGGGAGAATCGTTAATCTTACCATCTATAATTACTCCTTCTGGGACAGGGTAAGTTGACAAAGATTCTATTTTTAAGCCTTGGCGCTGCTTACGCATTTGAACTATGTTCATTCGATCTGGTGCTAGTTCAATACCAACACCTTTGTTGGATTTACCAAGGAGATTACCAAGATTACTCAAGATGCTAACCACAGTTTTACCTGCTAGATTGCTAGATGGAAAATTTATGATAAGGAGTCAGGAGTCGTAGGGGCGAAGCATTCGGGCGACCAATTATCAATTTTATGAAAAGGCTATTTTCCTGTAAGGGCGAAGCATTCGGGCGATAAATTATCAATTTTGATCACAGGTTATTTTCCGAATGCTTCGCCCCTACTTCGCCCGTACAGGAGTCAGGAGTTATTTATTTTGGATTTTGGATGCAAGAATTTTGGATTGTTTTTGTTAACTCCAATCTAAAATCTAAAATCTAAAATCTAAAATTTTCTTTCCCAGTCCCCAATCACCAATCACCAATCACCCTCGTTAATCGTAAAAATATTACCACGATGATCAGATTGCAAAAATTACAAAAACTAACTGTTTGGGTTTTGTTTGGCTTATTAGCTAGTTGGGTGGTCAGTTGCAGCACGGGTAATGTGAGTACAACTACAAAACCTGCTGCTTCAGGAGTCGCCACCATTGAGTTTTGGACGATGCAACTCCAACCCCAATTTACCAACTACTTCCAAAGTCTGATTTCGACTTTTGAATCCCAAAACCCCAGTATCAAAGTCAAATGGGTGGATGTTCCTTGGGCTGCAATGGAGAACAAGATTTTAACATCTGTCTCCGCAAAAACGCCCCCAGATGTTGTTAACCTTAACCCAGATTTTGCTTCCCAACTAGCAGGAAGAAATGCCTGGTTAGATTTGGATGCAAAGATCCCTAGTGAAGTCCGTTCTTCCTATTTGCCCAATATTTGGCAAGCTAGTACCCTCAATGGTAAAAGTTTTGGGATTCCCTGGTATCTGACTACGAGGTTAACTATTTATAACACTGATTTGCTCAAACAAGCAGGTATCACAAAACCACCTGCAACTTATACAGAATTAGCACAAGCGGCGCAACAAATTAAAGATAAAACTGGTAAATACGCCTTTTTTGCTACTTTTGTACCTCAAGATTCTGGTGAGGTTTTGGAATCTTTTGTGCAAATGGGTGTGACTTTGGTAAATGCTGAGGGTAAGGCGGCTTTTAACACACCACAAGGAAAAGCAGCTTTTCAGTATTGGGTAGATTTATATCAGAAAGGATTACTACCTAAAGAATCATTGACTCAAGGCCATCGTCATGCTATTGATTTATACCAATCTGGAGAAACGGCGTTTTTAGCTTCTGGTCCTGAGTTTTTGAAGACTATTTCTAATAATGCCCCAGAAATTGCTAAAGCTTCGGCGATCGCACCTCAAATAACCGGTGATACAGGTAAGAAAAATGTGGCTGTAATGAATATTGTCATCCCCCGTGCTACCAAAAATCCTGATGCAGCAGTGAAATTTGCTTTATTTGTCACCAATGACGAAAATCAATTAGCTTTTGCTAAAGCTGCAAATGTTTTACCATCAACAGTCAAAGCTTTATCAGATAGTTATTTTCAGGAAGTTCCGGCTAATGCTTCTACTGTGGAAAAAGCCAGAATTATCAGTGCTGAACAAATGCAAAAAGCAGAAGTTTTAACTCCCAAAATGAAGGATTTTAAATTGTTGCAAAAGGCAATTTATGAAAATCTCCAAGCGGCAATGTTAAAACAAAAAACAGTTGATCAAGCTGTCACAGATGCAGCACAACAATGGGATAATAGGTAATTGACAATTGACAATTGACAATTGATAATTATGAATTACCTAGAAAATAGCCGATGAGATAAAGAGAACCACATAAAATAACCAGGTTTTCTGAAGAGGTGAAAGCAGCATCTAAAGCCAAAAATACATCTTCATAGATGCTGCAAAAACCTAAATCTGGACAAATTTCTAAAGCTAATTTTTTTAAATCTTCTAAATTTGCATAATTACTATCAGGCACAGGTACTAAATATAATTTATCTCCTGTTTTTAACAACTCTTGAAAAATATCACCATGATCTTTTGTCGCTAACATTCCCATTACCCAAGTTATAGAATTATACTCCCCTCCCTGCTTGCGGGGTGGGGTAAGACTATCTACATAATTTCTCAAAACTGCTGCTGATCCTGGGTTATGTGCGCCATCTATTAATAATTGATAATCGTGATTATTCTGTTTATTCTTCCAGGTAAACCATTGCATTCTTCCTGGCCATTTGGTTTTTTCTATCCCATTAATAATTGCTTGTTCAGAAATCTCCCATCCTTGTTGTTGTAATATTTCTAAAGCGGCTAATGCTAAGGCAGAATTTGTTAATTGAATTTGCCCTTTTAATGGTAATTTATATTTAATTGATCCTGAATTTTCAATTGTCTGATATTCTGCCCATCCAGGATTAATTTCTACTGCTGGTTGCGGGGTAAAAATCGGACTTCGTAATTCTAAACTGCGGGATATTACTACTTTTTCGGCATCTTCTGGTAAAGGTCCCATAATTACAGGACATCCAGCTTTAATTATCCCCGCTTTCTCTCTGGCAATATCAGATATTGTGGGTCCTAATTGTTGCCAATGTTCTCTACTAATAGAAGTTATTACTGTTACTAAAGGCTTTTCGCAAACATTAGTCGCATCTAAACGACCACCTAATCCCACTTCTACCACGGCTATATCAACTTTTTGCTGTGCAAAATATAACCAAGCGGCTGCGGTAATTACTTCAAATTGGGTCGGTGATTCTCCATTTTTATCTATTGCTTCTTGAACTTGCTGTATTAATTGAAACAGATTTTCTGAAGTGATGGGTTGTTCATTAATACAAATGCGCTCATGCCAATCTATTAAATGAGGTGAAGTATATCTTCCTGTGCGATAACCTGCTTCAGTGAGAACAGATGATAGATAAGCGCAAACAGAACCTTTACCATTAGTTCCAGCAACATGAATCACTGGTACTTTTTGATGGGGATTGTCAAGATTTGCCAATAATTTGACAATGCGGGAGAGTCCCAGGTTAACGCCAAAGTGTTGAAAGGGTTGCAGTAGGGAGTTGATGTTCACAGAATTGGTAATTGGTAATTGGTGATTGGTAATTGGTAATTGGTAATTGGAGAACTATCACCCATTACCTATTACCCATTACCCATTACCTAAATTATGCTTCTTTATTTAAAAAGTTTTGCACTTGTCTGATTGCAGCAGCACCGATATTAAAAGCAGCCCAACCTGCTGCAATGGCTAATGGTGCTAAAACGATGACTACACGGGTATCAATGTCCATATTTAGAAACCTCTGTTATCTAGAAATTAAAGTTTTGTCAACAGATATCAATTTTTATTTTTATCTGAAGTCGGGTATTTTTCCAAGGGGCATTGTCAAGAATGTTGAAGTTGGTGACTGGGGACTGGGGACTGGGGACTGGTGATTGGGAATAATATTACCTAAAACCAATATCATCCCCCTTACCGGCGTGAACGAGGGCTAATTTGTGGTACTTTTGGGTGTGTTCTATGAGTTCGGCAGCTTCGGTTTCTGTGAGTTGACGGACGACTTTAGCGGGGATGCCAACTACTAGGGAAAATGGGGGTATGTCTTTGGTAACAACTGCACCAGCGCCAATGATGCTACTATGGCCAACGCGGACTCCATTTAAAATTATCGCGCCGATGCCAATTAAACTCCCCCGTTCAATATGGGCAGAATGTACCACGGCACGATGTCCTATAGTAACATGATCTTCTAAGATGGTGGGCAGACCAGGATCACCATGTAAAATGGCTCCATCCTGTATGTTTGTGCATTCGCCGATTTCAATGCGTTCTACATCCCCCCTCACTACTGCACCATACCAGATGCTTGCCCCTGCTGCGATCTTGACTGATCCGACAACAACGGCGTTGGTTGCGATAAAGGCAGCTTGAGAAAAATCGGGAGATGTCCAATAGGAAACAGTAGACACGATAGAATATTGATATGGTACCCAGGAACACTGGAAAAACTCCAACCTTTGAGGCTGGTTGCACAACCAGGATACCACAGCCGTTTGGTCTGTACGCTAAGGAAAAAACTGCTGAGATTTGCTTTTGCGGCAACTCACTCAAAGTAGTAGAGCCGAAGTGTTAAATCCAACCTATTGGTGCTGGTAAAAAGAAAACTATGCTTGTACACACTTCATGATGAATCCAGGCTTACAGTACCCAATATTTGGACCTGAAATACAGTGTCCACACTGTCGCCAGACTATTCCGGCGCTGACGTTGACTGATACTTATTTATGTACGCGTCATGGCGCTTTTGAAGCGAACCCGAAAACGGAAGAGTTGGTACATCTCCAGTCGGGTCGTCATTGGCGGAGGTGGAATAATGAATGGTATCGACAACATACTCATCCTGATGGCATTCGCTTTGAAATTCACGAGGCTTTAGATAAGCTATATACTCAAGGTTATCGGGCTACAAGGGTAATTATTGCCCGTCGCTATCAAGAGTTAATGAGTGGTTATTTAGAACGCAGCAGTCCTTGGCGTTCTGGACAACCGGAAGCTGGTACTGCTCGTTTATATGGTTTACCAGTGGAGTTTGGACCTGATCCCGCTGAAGATCCATCTTGGGATGTGATTAATTTTGATCTGGATAAAGAACCTGGTGTACCTGTGCGCTATCCTTATTTCCGGTTGTTTGAGTAGATATTAGTGGTAATTGGTAATTGGTAATTGGTAATTGGTAAGCATATTTATCTTCTTATTATCTCTTGCCTTTTGCCTTTTGCCCTTTGCTTTGCTACTAAGCTTTTACCAGCAGATTTATTTATATTTATATAAAATCTAAAATCTAAAATCTAAAATCTAAAATCTAAAATTCCATGCACCATGCTTCTATTAGAACTGCGAATATTCACCGGGCGATCGCATTTTATGAACAGTTAGGATTTACGGTTGCTGATCGCTTTACTACCGGTTATACTTTAGCTTGCTGGATGGAAGGATTAGATAGCCGCATTGAACTGATCCAGATCCCGCAGCCGAAACCCGCCCCTGATGCTTTTGCAGATGAGCATTATGTGGGTTATTATCATCTTTCTTTTGATTTAACCCAAACCGTACCAGATTTATATACTTGGTTGTTAGACTTAAAAGCGAAAATCTCTGCTGTATCTGAGTTGTCGCCTCTCCAAGTTCTTTTAGAACCAACTCAGCAGCAAATAGGCGATCTCATTTTAGAAGTCACTTTCATTGCTGACACTGACGGTTTACCTTTGGAGTTTATTCGGTTTTTGGGGAATAGGTGACTGGGGACTGGGGACTGGTGACTGGTGACTGGTGACTGGTGACTGGTGACAGTAAGAAGGCAATAGGGAACAGGTAATATTTATCTTTTTCCTGCCTCCTGAACTCCTTCCCAAAATTTTCCAGAAACTTTCAACTCGAACTGTATAGGTAAAAAGATGTAGTCTTATTTACTTATATTCAAAAAATCTATGCTTGTAATTTCTAGCTTCCATCGCTATCGTGTACCGCTACTATTATTCCTTTTATCCTTGATATCAGCCTTTTTGCTGAGATACTTGTTTTCTGGAAATCTCAATTTTATTCAACTCAACTGGGAACATTATCAGCAAATATCCGTAGACGCAAACAAAAATAATCTGACAGTGACAAACAATGTTCAAAAGACTGTTCTGGATAATGGTTTAACTGTTCTCACTAAAGAAGTTCATAATGCACCAGTTGTTACGGTGCAAATGTGGTACAATATAGGTTCGGCTAAGGAAGCTCCTGGCATCAATGGTATTGCTCACCAGTTAGAACACATAATGTTTAAAGGCACAAAAAACCGTCCGGTGCAGTTTGGACAGTTATTTAGTGCTTTGGGTAGTGACTCTAATGCTTTTACCAGTTTTGAGCAAACAGCATATTACCATACTGCGGAACGCGATAAGCTGAAAGCACTGCTGGAACTGGAAGCAGACAGAATGGAAAATTTACTCATTGATAACCAACACCTAGAAAGTGAAAAGCGGGTTGTTATTTCTGAGTTACAAGGTGATGAAAATAGTCCTAAATACCGCCTCAAGCGTGCTGTGATACAGTCTGTATTTCCTGATCATGGTTATGGTTTACCTCCTGCGGGTACTGTGGCTGATGTGGAAAGGTTGACAGTTGAGCAGGTGAGGGATTATTATGATAAATACTATCACCCAAATAATGCTATCTTAGTAATTGTGGGCGATTTCCCAACTGCAAGGGTTTTGGAAACAGTTAAGGAAATATTTGGAAAAATTCCCAAAAGTCAACGACTTCCCCAACTCCCTAAACCCCCAACTCCCCAAGTACCAACTTCTCCTATAGTTTTACAAGAACCTGGTGCGGGAAAGTTTTTACAGATAATTTATCCACTTCCCCATTTAAATGATCCCGATATTCCAGTTTTGGGAGTAATGGATTATATTTTGACGGGGGGAAAAAATTCTTATTTGTATCAGGCTTTGGTAAAATCTGGTTTAGCAACTGATATTTCTGCTCATGTTGTCAGTTTGCGAGCAATTGGCTGGTATGATTTATCTGTTACTGTTGCACCTAACCAAAATTTACAAAAAATTGATGCAGCTAATAAAAACGCAATAACGAAACTTGTCAAAACTGGTGTAACATTAGAGGAAGTTGAACGCGCTAAAAATCAACTTATAGCAAATGTAATTTTAAACAGACGTGATATCACCAGTCAAGGAAAGCAGTTTGCTAACGATCTGCTTATTGCTAATGATTATAGATATACAGAACGATATATAGAAAATGTCCGCAAAGTCAAACCAGCGGATGTGATAGCTGTAATTAATAAGTATCTCAAACCAGAAGCAGCAGCAGTTGGTTTTTTTGTACCTGTGCAAAATGCCCAAGATGAAAATTATCAAACTTCTGAATTTTCCACAGCAGAAAATTTAACTACTGGTGTGAAAATAACTGCATCTGAGGTGATGAAGTATTTACCAGCTACAGATGAAAAGATTGATAATTTTAATCATTCAATTCCACACATACCACAACGCTTAACGTTTGTCAATGGGTTGCGGGTGTTGTTATTACCAGACAAGAGTAGTCCGACAGTGACGTTAGGTGGATATATTAAAGCAGGAAAGGAATTTGAACAAGCTGATCTAGCCGGTTTAGCGTCTTTAGTGGCGGATAATTTGTTAAATGGGACGAAAACCAAAGATACATTAACTATTGCAGATATTTTAGATCGTAGGGGAGCGAGTTTAGATTTTACCACATTGCGGGAAGGTGTGCGGATTCAGGGTAAAAGTTTACAGGAAGACTTACCAGTTTTGCTGGAGACTTTAGCTGATGTCGTTAAAAATAGCACTTTTCCTGAAAAAGAGTTAGAAATTAGTCGTCAACAAGCTGTAAATGACTTAAAGTTAGAACTGGATGATGCTTATGAAATAGCAAACCGGAAATTTATGCAAGCATTATATCCGCAAAATCATCCATTACACATTTTCCCAACTTTAGAAAGTATACAAAAAATTTCCCGGAAAGATGTGATGGCGTTTCGACAAAAACATTATCGCCCAGATACGATGATTTTAGTATTGGTGGGTGATTTTGAAATTGAAAAAGTGCGATCGCTCTTAGAAACTCAATTTGGTAATTGGCGAGTTCAGGGAAAACCACCGATGGTAGAATATCCCCTGGTGGTAAAAACGGAACGTGGTTTACAGATTAATTCAGTGTTACCCGGAAAGTCGCAAACTATCACCTATATGGGGGATCTGGGTGTCAAACGTCAAGATCCGAGATTTTATTCAGCTTTGGTTTTGAATGAAATTTTGGCAGGAAACAGCGTATCTGGTAGACTTGGTTCAGAAGTGCGCGATCGCTTAGGTTTGACTTATGGAATTTATAGTAATTTCCAAGGGGGAAAAAATGCTGGAACATTTTTAATTGAAATGCAAACAAGTCCTGAAGATACAAATAAGGCGATCGCAACTACTCGCAAAATCTTACAACAAATAAATCAGCAAGGTGTCACCCCAGAAGAAGTAGAAACCGCAAAACGCACTTTGATTAGTAACTATAATATTTCACTGTCTAAACCAGAGCAGTTAACCGCTAGAATTTTAATGAACGAGGTTTTTGGACTGGATGGGATAGAATTACAGGGTTTTGCAGAAAAAATCCAAAAAGTCACCAAAAACGAAGTTGATCAATTTGCGCGTCAGCAACTCGATCCTGATAAATTGGTAGTAGTTACTGCTGGACCTGCAATAATAGCAGATAATTCTATTAAGTGACAAAACGTATGTAGTCAGGACTTTAGTCCTCATGCTAATTTAGATTTTGAGCGACTTATCGCTCACTAGGAACTTTGATTATGTATACCTATTTTGTAAAGCAAATTACTAAACGTCTATATTCAGTCTTTTGTTTATTGACACTTCTGATTTGTCTGAGTTTCACAAATACAAATTTAGCGATCGCAGAAAACTTAAACAATTCCTCTGTTGATATACTCAAACAACCACCGTCCGAAATTACTGTCAGCCTGGGAAATGCTGCGGGTGAGTTGAAATTTGAACCTAATTTTTTAGAATTTCAATCAGGAAAACGGTACAAGCTAGTTTTAACTAACCCTAGCCCCGTCAAGCATTATTTTACAAGTAAAGATTTCGCTGATGCTATTTGGACCCAAAAGGTAGAAGCGGGAAATGTGGAAATTAAAGGTAACATCCACGAATTAGAACTCAAACCCGGTGCAGAAGCAGAATGGGTGTTTGTTCCTCTCAAAACCGGAAAATATAATTTACGTTGTACCATCCCCGGACATTTAGAAGCAGGTATGAAAGGAGAAATATTGATACTCCCCACGGCTAAAAGCCGGGGGATTCTTGAATAGTCCACAAACGAACCTTCAACGGTGCTATCAAAGACACCCTACTGATTCCACTGAGGTCTAGACCTAGTTTTATCGCTACTTTAACTAAAATATTAGCTGCTCCGCTAGCATCAGCATTTAATAAAATATTGGATGAATTATTCTATACAATTTTGAATGTGGCTAAAGCCAATCAATCGCTTTAATGCGACTAAAGTCCCTATCGACTTATCCCCATGTCTAAAAGCCTGGGGCTTGCGTCTCGTTTCAGGGTCAAAAAACGATTTTTTTTACATCTCAGCAGAGTTCAGAAATTTCCTCAATTCTCGTATAGCTGCACTTGTATTGCGGTTATAGGCAGTTTGTAAACTCTGTTCAACAATCTCATGTATATCAAAATTAGGGAAATAGTGGCTGTAGCTTTGAAGTAAATAGCTGTTTTGCTGAAGTTGATAAATTAACAGTTGCTTTTGTTTATACAGCCAAATTTCTGGAACTTGATAAGGTAGATAATCGTTGATATCAGTATAACTGGTAACGTCAATTTCTAGAACTAAATCAGGTGGTGGATCAACTGTCCAAATAATCCGATTTTTGCCAGATATAGCCTGCCAGTTATCAATATAAAAACAATAATCTGGTTCTATTCCACTTTCTTCGGGAAGTTCCATCGTTATGGGGGTAAAAGCATCAAATTCTCACTGAACATAATCGAGTAGAGTAGTAATTATACTGGTGATAATATGAGCATCTTGTCCATGTTTTGGCAAAGGTGACATGATTATTACTTCCCCATTTCGATATTTTAGTCGTGGAATTGTGCGATCGCCCCGTTGTTGACATAAAGTTTGATACTCTTCCCATGTTCCAGGTATCCGCACCACAGCACCGGCAGGAATTTGGGTTTTTTCTGGTGATATCAGCGCAAACATAACTTAACTTATACATCAGTAAATAATTATAGTTTTATTTTATAGTTTTATTTTAGAGAATATTAGCAACAAGCTTGTAATTGTAATAGTTTATCAACATCCTGTACATCCGCAAATCCTGGACATCCTGATTCAGACAATAAAAAACGCACCTTGCTAAAAAAGCCAAAGTGCGATCGCTATTACCAGAAAAATCAAAATCCTGAAAATCCTCAAATCCTGGATATCCTGATTCTGACAAATTCCATCAATCAACTATCACCTATCACCTTGACATTTTCTCTACAATTTTCCTCACTTCATCAATACTTAAATTCAAAACCTGAGCAATTTCTTCCTGACTTAAACCTAATCCTACCAAACCAGGAACAGCTTCTAATTTAGCTTCGAGTTTTCCTTGTTCTAAACCTTGTTCTAAACCTTGTTCTAAACCTTCCTCTAAACCTTCCTCACGTGCTTCTTGATAAAATCTAGTTTGTTTTAAATCACTGAGTCCAAACATTGATTCTATTTCCTCCCTATTCATTCTTGGCAGTTTGTAGATTAGAATTGTCTCGATGATGTCTAATATTTGTTGTTGTTGTGTTTGAGACTTTACTTCTTGTTTGGTACGGTTAATTAACTCCCTAGCTTGGGTGATAGCTTTTTCTTCATTGGTAATGATTAGTTTAATTGTAGCAATCCCAATGGGTAATGATGTTGTTTCTTCTATTTCATCTAAATAAATTACTCTCACTCTTTGACTCAGGAAAAATTCTTCATAGTCCTGAATATTACCTTCATCTATAGCACGACTAGGATATATTACTACTCCTTTCCAGCCGCAATTAGGTTTATTTTGGCGTACATATAAACATATTTCTGCAAATAACCTATTGTACAGGTCTTCATCTGGCTGAAATTGCACTTCTAGGAAGTAGATGGGATTTGCTGTAGTTTCTTGAGGTAGGAAGACTCCATCTATTCTAAAAGCTGTTTGCTTGACTTCAATAGATGAAAACTCATAACTTTCGGCTAGTTCGGGAGATTGACCTATAAGTTCAAAAAAAATACTTGGTATTTCTTGAAATAAGCGGTAGAATATAGTATCTGTTTTCATTAATTTAATATTAATACTCCTGGTCGGTATTTTACCGCCCTTTTTTTTATTTTATCATGATTAAATATACTGAATAAACATCGTGAACATCCTTAAATCCTGGACATCCTGATTCAGACAATTATCAAAAAAAATAAACGCACCTTGCCTAAATAGCCAAAGTGCGATCGCAAAAATCTTTTGATATCTAAAATTAATCAACGCAAAATGGCAGACATCAACAGACAATGAAAACAAAATGACGAAAAAGACATTAACGCCTCCTGCCTCCTGCCTTCTACCTCCTGCCTCATGCCATTACACATCCTGTTCACTCAACTCACGAGTGATGTGATCAAAAGGTTCATCCACAAAAGCAGTATTAGGCACACCAGCAGCCGCTACCTGCTCCTTAACAATATCCTTCATAATTTGCACACCGCGCACTGTGGGAGCAATAGGAACACCCAAAGAATTATAAGTTTCCCGTAAACCTTGCAAAACACGCTCATCCAACACATTCATGTTAGCAGCCACCAGCGCGTAAGTAGCATAACGTAGGTAATAATCCATATCACGCAAACAAGCAGCATAACGGCGAGTTGTATAAGCATTACCACCAGGACGAATTAATTCGGGTAATTCCTCAAACAACTTAGAACCAGCTTGTTTCACAATAGCTGCTGCATTAGCATTAATCGCTGCTGCTGCTTGTACTCTAGCTGTACCAGTTGCAAAATAAGACGTAAGACTATCAATCGCATTCCGGTCAAAATATTTTCCGGCTACGTCATAATTCTTAATTAAAGTTGTAACTGCATCGCGCATTCTGTATTTCTCCCAATCGTGACTATGCTATGGTTTGATATTAATTTGGTTGCACTCTTGTACCTGTAAAATTTTGTGCCATAGCCATAAAATAGTTGTGGCACAAAAGTATTCATCCATTACATAAGAATTTTAAGCCAAAGTTGACCCCGATAAGATGAAGTTTCTTGTTTTGTGCAGATTTAGCAAGAAAGGTTAACATAACCTATAAACTAGACAATCTGTAACAAAAAATACATAATTATCTTATCTCTACTCTTTACGATATCTAAGGTGGTGTGTCAAAACTTGGGTTAATTCACCCGGTCTACTAGCCAATTATGGTAGTAAATTGGTTACTATGGATATATTTTATCCCAGTAAAGACGTGATACATAACGTCTATACACTTAGTTGTAGTAAGCAAAAATTATGACTGTCATGGTCTGGCTACAACTAATTTCAGAAAAAAGCGGTTAAATTGACCGTGTTCACCTGTGGACTAAATAGTTCCAACACTTTTAGGATGAAACAGGAAGAAAAAGCTGGCTTTCGTTAGTAATAGTTAGCTTTTTTATATCAGTTAAGATGCTTTGGCAGAAACTGATTTTATTTTAGACAATTGGCTACAGAAGGAGTAACAATGACAACGCCACAAGAAGTCTTGAAAATGATTCGGGACCAAAACATTCAGATGATCGATCTGAAGTTTATTGATACACCAGGAACTTGGCAGCATCTCACGGTTTACCATAACCAAATTGACGAAAGTTCATTTACTGACGGTGTACCTTTCGATGGTTCTAGTATCCGGGGTTGGAAGGGTATCGAAGAATCTGACATGACAATGGTGTTAGATCCCAACACAGCTTGGATCGACCCTTTCATGGCAGAACCAACTCTAAGTATTATTTGTAGCATTAAAGAACCACGCACAGGGGAATGGTATAACCGTTGTCCCCGTGTGATTGCCCAGAAAGCAGTAGACTATCTTGCTTCTACAGGTCTTGGTGACACTGCCTTTTTCGGTCCAGAAGCGGAATTTTTCATCTTTGATGATGTCCGCTATGACCAAACCGCTAACGAAGGCTACTATCATGTAGATTCTGTAGAAGGTCGTTGGAACACAGGTAGAAAGGGTAAAAATGGTGAAGTAGATGGTCCTAACCTGGGTTACAAAACCCGTTTCAAAGAAGGTTATTTCCCAGTTCCCCCCACAGACACCTTCCAAGACATCAGAACAGAAATGTTGTTGACAATGGCTAAATGTGGCGTACCCATTGAAAAACAACACCATGAAGTAGCTACTGGTGGTCAGTGTGAACTTGGTTTCCGCTTCGGTAAGCTGATCGAAGCTGCTGACTGGTTAATGACTTACAAATACGTCATCAAAAACGTGGCGAGAAAATACGGTAAAACCGTTACCTTCATGCCTAAACCTATTTTTGGTGATAACGGTTCTGGTATGCACTGTCACCAGTCCATTTGGAATAATGGTCAACCCCTCTTTGCTGGTGACAAGTACGCAGGTATGAGCGAAATGGGTCTTTACTACATCGGTGGTATCCTCAAGCACGCTCCTGCTTTATTGGCTATTACTAACCCCACTACAAACTCTTACAAACGTCTTGTACCTGGTTATGAAGCACCTGTTAACTTGGCTTACTCCCAAGGAAACCGTTCTGCTTCTGTACGTATTCCTTTAACTGGTAATAACCCCAAAGCTAAACGGTTAGAGTTCCGCTGTCCTGATGCTACTTCTAACCCATACTTAGCTTTTGCAGCTATGCTTTGCGCTGGTATTGATGGTATTAAGAACAAAATCCATCCCGGTGAACCTTTAGACAGAAATATCTATGAACTGTCTCCTGAAGAACTAGCTAAGATTCCTTCTACTCCTGGTTCTTTGGAATTAGCTTTGGAAGCATTGGAAAATGACCACGCTTTCTTAACTGAAACTGGTGTATTCTCAGAAGACTTCATCCAAAACTGGATTGACTACAAGCTTGCTAACGAAGTTAAGCAAATGCAGTTGCGTCCTCATCCCTACGAATTCTTCTTATATTACGATTGCTAATTGCAAGCCGTATAGCGGTTTTCGTTGTGATATCAAACGCAAAAGGAGTACAACCTACTTGTACCCCTTATCAATTTTTAGCCACCTCTGAGGGTGGCTTTTTTATTCTTCAATTTCATAGCCTGTCTGTTTTAGTGCCTTCGCCAAAATATTGATTGCAGCGTCACGACAATTTTCAACACCTATCTACTCAAATCAAGACTGTTAGCTGCTATATAAAACCTAGACAAAGCTAGACTTTACTTTCTACTTCAACGGGGGAGCAGTTATCCCTCAGTAGACTTGCACGCCTTAGCCAGACGCGATATTTCTCAAGTTAAGATTTACAAGAAAGACTACCGCTATCATTGCTTGGTTTTCGCATTGGCAATAGTCTTAATTCAATACTTGATATCGCAGGATTATATATCAAGTGGGCGTTTTTTTAACTCACTTATGTCAATGCTTGTCAACATAAGTATAGTTTTGTCTATAAAATAGTCAGCTTAGGACTAGCTCATCGCTGCATTACTCCGGCTATAAAGTGTTTGTGTAGTAGGATCTACCTTCCCTTGAATGGGATTCCAATAATGACATAGTTCTTCAGGAAGACCGAGTTCTTGGGTAGCACGCATCAGCATGGATTGTTGACGGTTCTTAACTTGCTGATGTTGACGTACCATTAACGCGCGGGATTTCTCTTGAATAGACATATTTTTGTCCTCTCTAGTTTTTAGTAATAGATGTTTTAGATGATTAACTGCTATATAAAACCTAGACAAAGCTAGACTTTACTTTCTACTTCAACGGGAGCATGGGAGCAGTTATCCCTCAGTAGACTTGCACGCCTTAGCCAGACGCGATATTTCTCAAGTTGAGATTTACAAGAAAGACTACCGCTATCATTGCTTGGTTTTCGCATTGGCAATAGTCTTAATTCAATACTTGATATCGCAGGATTATATATCAAGTATCAAGTGGGCGATTTTTTTAACTCACTTATGTCAATGCTTGTCAACATAAGTATAGTTTTGTCTATAAAATAGTCAGCTTAGGACTAGCTCTTTTTTTGCCTCACATATTTATAGTACCAAAAATTCTGTAACTTACAATACTGAATCAAGTTTTTGTTACAAAAATTTATAAATGAGGCGATCACTGTTGCGGAAAATTAATAAAACCAAAGGCTGTAATCATTCCCTAGCAAGATGTTTAAGCCTTTAATTTGATAAATGCCTCTGAACATTTTGATCAGCAGAAAATGAGTATTTATGCTAGGTTCAGTGGGAAAACTGGCAATTGAGAACAGACAATAACAGACAATTTAGGTTCTGTTTAAATTCTGTCTACTTGTTGCCATCAACCTACCTCCATGAGAAAAAAGACTTTATTTTTCACATTTCTTTACATAAAATAATTAAAGTCCACAAAACTTAATGGATTATTTATGTATAAAAACTTGACAAAGCTAACTTATGAGAGTCTGCAACACAGCAAAAACTACTTTAGCTTGGGTCATAAACTCCTAAGTACACAATTAAAAAATGTAGTTTACCCCACAGTAGGACGGGTGAAACCAGCATCTCCAGAGGCGATCGCCAAATTACAAAACAGGTTAAACCAGCTACTAGAAGCAGATTGGCAAGATAGCCAAAAAGGGATATATCCTGAAAGTGTGTTGTTTGATCATCAGTGGGCAGACTTTTTTGTTAACTATCCACTGCTTTGGCTAGATTTACCCCAGGTATGGGAACGCATCACACAAGGTAGATATCAAGATTTCTCTTCAACAACAGATCAAGAAGGATACCCTAGTTATTATTTGCAAAACTTCCATCACCAAACCGATGGTTATTTAAGCGAATCCTCTGCCAACTTATATGATTTACAGGTAGAGCTTCTTTTTGGTGGTGCAGCTGATCCGATGAGACGACGTATTTTAGCACCCCTGAAACGTGGACTGCAAAAATTTCAGGGAATTTCTCAAAAACAAATCCGCATTTTAGATGTAGCTTGCGGCACGGGGCGAACTCTGAAGTTGATGAGATCAGCTATGCCTGAAGCATCTTTATTCGGTACAGATTTATCACCAGCTTATCTGCGGAAGGCTAATCAAATCTTATCTGAAAATCCCGGCGAATTGCCTCAGCTTTTGCAAGCAAATGCCGAAGAATTACCTTATCTAGATAATTATTTTCATGCTGTAACGTCTGTTTTCCTCTGCCATGAGTTACCAGCAGCAGTGCGTCAAACAGTGATTGAGCAATGCTTTCGAGTCACCAAACCAGGAGGAGTTTTTATTATCTGTGATTCAATTCAAATGAGTGATTCACCAGAATTTGCTGAGATGATGAATGGTTTTTCAAAAATGTTCCATGAACCATACTACAAACATTACACTACTGATGATTTAGTAGAACGGTTAGAGAAAGCCGGTTTTGAGAATATAGAGACACAAATTCACTTTTTGAGCAAATATTTTATTGCTTATAAACCAGCTTAAAGCAAAGCCGAAATACTCATTTTGTTCAGGATAATATTAGGAAAATAACTGCTAACAGTCCATCACACCAATTTGGAATTTGAGATTTTGAATTAATAGTAGAGGCAGAGTCACAAATCTTATTCACTACTCTTAATAGATGTGTGAACCTGCCTCTAAACTAATCGGCTGTTCCATGAATTTCCAACAATACTCAATATTCCAACTGGCTTGGTATCACACCAAATTTGACGGGTTCATCACAGCAAGAACAATCCTATTTTCACCGTGGTTTTCTCCCTTGCCTCTTCAACTTGTAGATACTATAAGGAACACAGAAGCGGTTGAAGAAAAGCGGATGAGTACCTATATGATGCACTTATGATGCACTAAGTCCGAATCTAAGCCAGGTTTAGGACAATTACCGGATGTTTTTAGGAAATACTCAACTGTTGATTATTTGTGCATTTGTGTAGTGCTGTAACTGTTTAAGTCTCTGCCAGAGAAGATAAAATCTGGAACAATGACTGAGTTATGTAGTGCTGTAACTGTTTATATCTCTGTCAAAGAAAATAAAATCTGGAACTTTGAATGAGCGATGTAGTGCTTTAACTGTCTATGTCTTTGTTCTATCACTTGTGTCAAGAACGATAAACACCCAGTCATTCCCTAACTTGATTGCTGTGCTGATAACGAATTCTCCTACAAGCAGTCTGAAGCTATGAGGGTTAAACAAAGGAATGGATATTGCTAAAAAATTCCATTGACTCTTTGCGTCCACTACCGCGATGGGGTGCTGGCTGTTCTGGTTGGTTGGGACCGGGTTTAGAATTGTCCGCAAATAGCTTTTCTGAACCAAAATTAGCAATCAGCAAACAGGAAAGGCTAGTGAACTTTGCTTCGTAATTAAAAGCTAAGGAGCCGAATACCAGACTCGATACTAAAAGTGAAATGGCAGCACGCATAGTAGATGTCTATTTTAGAACTCTCTACTTCACTGATACTTAACTTTGATCTAAAGATCCGGACAATTTGAAAAAAAGTATTGTATGTAACTGTAAAAAAATCAATTTAATACTTCGTCGATATATTCGACAAGTAGCCAGTTTCCAGATGAATTTGCACGACCCCAAACTTTGAGCTTTTGATTTTGGCGCAAGACTTGCAATTGCTCGTCTACAGATGATTCCAAAGTTACAATCTGCCAAGTCTTAGGTAATAATTCTGTTGGGTTTGTGATAGTAAATCTGTAATCTTGTTGCCCTAAGCAATTAAAAATTCCTATGAAACAATCAAGATCTAAGAAATCACACTGATCAACCGATAGGGTAGGACAATTACCATCGATAGGATAGGTTTCTGGGTGATTCAAATAATGAATTTGCCAGTTTAACCATTCTGGATGATAGATTGGTAAATTGAACAAGGGAATAATTGCTGTTGGCGATCGCTCATCTGTCAATAAAGCTGTTTGCAGCATCCTTACTGGTAAATTTCTGGGCTGACAATTTAGCTCACAACAGAGAGCAGCGGCCATCCCTGCGGCTTGACCAATACCCATAACTACAGGTTGTAGTCTAGTTGCTCCATTAGCAATGTGAGAGACAGAAATATTCTTCTCACACACCAGCAAACCATCCGTAGATTTGGGAACTAAACAACGGTAGGGAATAGTAAAAGGTGTTCCTGTCCAACGTCCACCCCAGCGAATAGATTTAGGTTGTAGTGAGAACTTAACACCCGGATAATGGTGATCATTGGCGTAGTTTCCAATAGCAACCGCATCATCAAACTTAGCTGTAACTCGACCGTCTGCAATGGGCAGAATATCTTGCTCAGAGACAGTAACAAGTCCCTCTAAGCGGCGACTTTCCCGAAAATAGGGATGAAGTGCAAAAGCTGGAGAGAGACTAGGAAAAACTCCTTCGGCTAAACCGTAGCGTCTACCAAGGTGAGTTTGAATATAATGGGCAAAGTTTTGACTATGCCAGAAACATTCTTGATCAAACTCACGTCTTGCTGTCTTTGACTCTAGCAAACGGTTGGCTTTTTGGCCGTAGTCATTGCCACAAATCGGCCAATTGATCATAAACCAATTGGCGGGCAATCGTCCATAGTTTAAAAATTTTTCTGATCCATAATCATCCCAAGCACCTGTAAACAAAGATGGATCATAATTAGGCGCTTTGGGAATTTCCGGGGCGATACATTCCCCAAAATCTTGCATGACTACTATCCATGTCGGTGATTGTACAGAGTATTTTGCAGTCAGATCATTAAAATTTTCTGGGGCGCTAGGTTCTCCATACTCTGATTTAAGTTCCCATCCCCAACGGTGAGGAACATCTCCTAAAGCTAATACATCTCCTAATTCTGTACCATCAAGGATGACTTGGGCGTAAACTGTGAAATCTGCAAAGCGGATACCTGCAATACAATCTGCGTTGCGTAAAACTTCTAACGGTACTTTCCCGGAAATCCATTGCAGATTCGGTAATTCTCTCACCCAGTCTGCAAAAATTTCTGCACCTATATGGGGTTGATAACTAAAAAAACTCACCCAACTATTATCTAAACTTCCGGGTTGTCTTTTGCGTAATTCTTTAAGGAATGATCCCCATAAACCAGTTTTAAAAGATTTTAATTCATTACCATCAGGAGCAGATACGCCCGCAGAGGTTAACATTCCACCTAACCAGGAAAACTCACTGACAAGAATAGTTTTAGCACCTCTGCGTGCTGCTTGAATAGCGGCCGCAGTTCCACCTGTTCCCCCACCGACTACTAAGACATCAGTTGTATAAATTTCATTCATAGGATTTAGTGTTTACGAGATATAGATCCCGGACTTCTTGAAGAAGTCGGGGATCTGAGTATTTGTGATGTAACATTTATTTGACAGGTTTATTTTACAGTAAAATTGCTCTTGTTTTAAAAATTCTAGATTGGCATAAAAATTTACAAAATTACACATCAATATGAATAACATTTTACCTATTGGTGCTATTCTCCGAGAACGTTATCAAATCCTAGAAATTTTATCTACTAAAACCGGATTTGGTATTACCTATGAAGTTAGAGATCGAAATCATCCCCACCAAAGAATTTTAGTTATCAAACAACTGAAAAAACCCACAGCTGAAAAATTGAAAATTGAACATTTACCAGATGCTTCCAGTGCATATCAAAATTCTTCCTGTGCATTACCAAAACAAACAGGTGCTAATTTAACTTGTACTGTGGATATTTTCAAGGTGTTTAATAAATAGGGATAAATAGCATTTACCATGAGACGGGATACAATTTTTTATCAATTATTCAAACAATTTCCCAGTTTAATATTTGAACTGGTAGACGAGAAACCACCCACAGCAGCAGAATATCAATTTGATTCTATTGAAGTCAAAGAAACAGCATTTAGAATTGATGGAGTATTTTTACCTCCAGATCATGCTAATCCCAAAATAGCATTTTTCGCCGAAGTGCAATTTCAAGATGATCAAGATTTGTATCATCGGTTCTTTACTGAACTAATGATATTTCTCTATCGTCATCAAGTGAGGTATGATAACTGGTATGGTGTGATAATTTTCCCATCCCGGAGTTTAGAACCATCTAATTACCAGATTCATGATGTATTGGTAGACAGTTACAAAGTTAAAAGAATCTATTTGGATGAATTAGGAGATTTAGAAAACCAACCTTTAGGAATAGGGTTAATGTTGTTAACTACGACTCCTGAAGATAAAGCAATAGAAGCGGCTCAATTTTTACTCAGAAAGACAAAAAATACTGAGGTGGACATTTTTGAGCAAGAAGCGATAATAGATTTAGTCACAAAGATCATTGCTTACAAATTCAAATTCAGTCGAGAGGAAATAGAAGCTATGTTAATACCAACCGAAGAACCTAGAGCAGTTAGAGAATGGAAAGAGCAAGGATTAGAAACAGGAGAGAGAAACCTTGTTATGCGACAATTAAACCGTCGCTTTGGTACAGTTCCTCAAGAGTTATTACTAAAAATTGAAGGGTTAACTAGAGAACAAATAGAAACATTAGCTGAAGATTTGTTAGATTTTTCTGTTGTAGAAGATTTGGAAAATTGGTTGCAACAACATCAACCTAATCAATAAAAACTGTAGGTTGGGTTAAGCGACAGCGCAACCCAACAAAAACCTTCATAATGTTGAAAATGTTGGGTTTCGTTCCTCAACCCAACCTACATCTAAATGACCTCTCCCTAACCATCTCCTAAGAGGAGAGGGGACAGGAAAACAGTAAAATAAAGATATTGACATTTTTGAAGCTGCCAAAATAGCTAATGTGATCATTATGACAAAAGACATTAGAAGTATTCTTAAAATAGCAGGTTCTCCTATTGGTGCTTATGATGTACTCATTGCAGCAACCGCATTAAGTCATCATCATATTGTTGTCACTTCCAATGTTAGAGAATTTCAAAGAGTACCTAATTTACAAATAGAGAATTGGCGGGTTTGTCAATAAAAGTATCTAAAATCTAATTAAAATGTAGGAGGTTAGCAATGCTAAACCCCTACATTTAGGGTTGAATGAAGATAGTAAAAATATTGATTTATCGAAATAACAAAAAAGAGCGATCGCCTTATTTAATAATGCTATCAGTATAGATTTTATGGTACATGAGAATAATGAGAATAATGAGAATAAAATACATAAAGTACCATAATCAAGAGTTTAATGATTATAATCGCTTTTTTAGCCTTATACGTCGCCTTTAACCTGGGTGCAAACGACGTAGCAAACGCAATGGGAACATCCGTAGGATCAAAAGCTGTCACCCTGACACAAGCCATCATCATCGCCGGCATCTTAGAATTTACAGGTGCAGTATTATTCGGACATGGTGTAACAGAAACACTAGGGACAAAAATTGCCAACCCCGACTTATTCATCACCACACCCCAAACCCTAGCATTAGGGATGATAACAGTCCTCATATCAGTAGGGGTATGGCTACAAATAGCCACCTCACTCAGTTTACCCGTTTCCTCATCTCATGCAGTCGTCGGTGCGATCGCTGGTTTTACCTGGGTAGCATTAGGAAAAAACGCTATAGACTGGTCATCTATTGGTTTAATTACCATTGGTTGGATATTAACACCAGTCATCAGCGCCACAATCGCAGCTTTTTTTTACAGTCTTATTCAAAAATGGATCTTATCCCAACCTGATTCCCGCTTACAACTACAAGAATGGATTCCCTGGTTAAGTGCAATTTTACTAAGTATATTTGGTGTAATAGTTCTCCCCACCTTAACCCAACCACTGACAAACTTTTTAAGTGAGAAAATCGGTTTAAACATCCCCTCCCACGACATCCTCATATTTACTGGTGCAATAGGCGTAATAGGACTTACATTATATAGTTGGAAAAAACTTAACTCCCCAATCACCAATCACCAATCACCAATCACCAACCCCATTGAACAACTATTTGCACGCTTCCAGCTATTAAGTGCTTGCTTCGTCGCTTTCGCACATGGTGCAAACGATGTCGGAAATGCGATCGCGCCTTTAGCAGTAATTTCCTACATCAACCAGACAAATACCGTCCCCAACAATGGGATAATTATCCCTATCTGGATTATGATCCTTGGAGGTGCGGGAATTGTTGCAGGTTTAGCAATTTGGGGTAAAAAAGTCATCGCTACCATCGGCGAAAATATCATTTCCCTACAACCCAGTAGCGGATTTTGTGCCGAACTAGCGACCGCCACCACCATCTTACTAGCTTCTCGGTTAGGTTTACCTGTATCCACTTCTCATGCGCTTGTTGGTGGTGTAGTGGGTATTGGACTTGTACAAAACCTCAAATCAATTAAATTTCAAACCATCCAGGGGATCGCCGCAGCCTGGGTAATTACAGTCCCCATCAGTGCTGTAATCAGCGCCATAATCTTCAGTATTATCCGGATCATCTGAAAATGCAACTGAAATTTGTGAAGATTCTTGCTTAATGCTTATTATTTGAATGCAATACATTCTCGACTGCAAAAATTAAGTAAGATTACTGTTTTTTTTGCAAAAAACTTCTTGAGGTGATGTACTCTCACAGCAAATGCAAATCATCGACAATTAAAAACTGCCATCTTATGCAATTATCTATAAATAGTATATTTTTGCATAATTGTGGGCAATTTATTAAAATATTGAATAGGAGATAAAAAAATCTTCTACTTTTCTCAGAACAATTCCCAGAACAATCCAGAACAATATTTTAATTTCTCAAAGCAACGGAAACTGTCACGCAATTTACACTTCGCACAAATTTTGGTTTTTAACAACCTACCAATCTGCAAGGCTGTGAAACATTTATCAGTGAACAGTAAACCGTGAACCGTGAACAGACTGACAACTGATAACTGATAACTGATAACTGATTTATCGTCAAGGTGTTAGAGGTTAGAAACTAATGGGGCGATTTGAAAAGCGACCAGAAAACTCACGAAACAGAAGCGACTTATCCAGAGCTGCAGAAAATGCCCTTTGGGATGTAGTTGAAGACTTAGAACAACTCCAACAAAATGTTATTAGAACTTTACAAGACGATGTAAAGCGGCTCGAAACTGAAAAAAACCGTTTAGCCAATGACATTCAACGATTAATAGAAGAAAAAGAAAAATTACAGCAAGCTCGACAAATTACTGAACAGCAAGTTTTGATTCGTCAGTTGGCGGAAGTTTTGGCAAAACATATATCTTCCCAACTGCAATCTTCACTCAAAAGTTTAGCTGATCAATCAATAACCGGAGAACCTTCCCATCAGTCCACCCTCAGATCGGCTGAAGTCAATTCTACAGTAGCTAGTGAAATTAGTGAAAATGTCAGCCAGATGTTGAACAATCTGGATGATACCGTCACAATTGCTTTTAGCTCCATCCAAAAAGAATTAACAAATTATCAAAGTCATCTTTCCCAGCAGTTGTTACGAATGTACGATCAACAGCAGCAAGGGGAAGAAATCTTAGCAGAATTTGTCAAGCGTTTACGAGAGGAACTAGAGAACATCAAAGATGCAAATTCTCTGAAAATTTTGACAGGAGGAGCGCCAACAGTATTGCAACTGTCCGAACCCTACAAAAATGGTTTCTCGGAAAAATCCTCAGAGAGAATAGTTGCTGAACGAGTTTCTTTACTAACTCAGGATTTGCCAAAAAGCGAAAATTCATCCTCAGATGCTGTGGTTGTATTACCACCACCTCCAGAAAATCTAACTTCAGAACATCCACCAGAACCAGTTTCTGTCCCTGTTCCTGAGTCTTTAACTTCAGACACACCAGAAACCCCAACTTCAGAACATCCACCAGAACCAGTTTCTGTGCTTGTTCCTGAGTCTTTAACTTCAGACACACCAGAAAATCCAACTTCAGAACATCCACCAGAACCAGTTTCTGTGCTTGTTCCTGAGTCTTCAACTTTGGAAACATCAGAAAATCCAACTCCAGAACATCCACCAGAACCAGTTTCTGTGCTTGTTCCTGAGTCTTCAACTTTGGAAACATCAGAAAATCCAACTCCAGAAAATCCACCAGAACCAGTTTCAGTCCTTGTTCCTGACTCTTCCCCAGCAAAATTAAACCCATACTCTCCCCAACAAATACAGCAGGAAGTAACACCCCGACAACAAAAACCTCCCAGTTCCCCAAACTCATCTTCAGTTCAGACAGGTTTCCTGTTGGTTGTGTTGTCAATGGTGATGTCATCCCTTTACAACGTTGTTGTCAAGGCGCTGTTCTATCAAGGTTCTGATCTGTTAGGAAACTTCCAGACACAACAGTTAATGTCACCAACATTGGGAAATATTTTCTTAATCTTGATGCTGAGATTATTGGTGGTTGTACCTTTAATGTTACTTTTAGCTCCTATTTTGCACCCTCCAGTTTGGCAAGACTTACAAAGTCTATTTGATTCAGTTAGCAGAAATGCTGCTAAGAAAACAAACACAAAACAGGTATTACTGTTGTCGGTTGTGAGTGGTGGCTTTTTATTTTTGTCCCAAGTTTTGATTTACATTGCTATTGGTCAAGTAACAACTGGAGTAGCGATCGCTCTGTTTTTTATCTATCCCATGATTACTGTACTCTTGGCTTGGTTTCTCTTTCGTGAGCGTCCTGGCTTATTAAGTTTTAGTGCGATTTCTAGCATTTTTTGTGGTCAATTATTAATCTTGGGTAGTTATTCAACTGGTATTAATAATACCTCTTTAGGAATTATTTCTGGAATTATGTCCGGAATAGCTTTTTCTGTATACGTAATTCTTACTAGGTTATCTGCTCCGAAACTGCATCCAGTTTCTTTTGCTTTAATTAATTTCGCAACCATGTTGTTATTCAGCTTTGTTTGCTTATTAGTACCTTTACCAAGTGATTGGAGTTTAGCCATTAGATCATCCAATTTATTGGAAGTGATTTTAAGTGCTTTTATGTTAGGTGTCCTCACTCTTTGCGGCTATTTATTCAACAATTTTGGCATTCGCAAATTAGGAGGACAACGCTCCGCTATCATTGGTGCTTTTGTCCCAGTTTTCACAGTAATTTTCGCTGGATTAATGATTCAAGAAAAATTGGATCTTCTGCAAATTCTGGGAGTTTTATTGGTAACTGGTGGCGCAGTTGCTATCAGCTGGGAAAAAATGCAAAAGGTTAAATCTTCCAGTGCCAAAAATTAAATGATTAAAAACAATTAAACTATGTACAAATACTTGAAAATTTATACCATAATTTTATATTTCCACAGATTTAACCAGGAAATACCCAATTAAGTCTGAATGTCTTAATGTAAAATTAAGAATTGGTATGAGTTAAACCTCCAGTAATGTGCATATTCTTCAATTTAGATCAAGTTGATGCTAGACTAAGGGTTGGTTTGATTAAGTCAACAGCCTAGAGCGTAGATTCAGTAATGCTAGGTAATCTGTTTTTACCTTGTAGGGGCGAAGCATTTGGGTGATAACCTATCGCTGAAACCCTAAACATTATGTTATGTCTGAAAGCTATGCCTCCAGCACGCTACGCCATCAATTTTGTTAACCTGATGTTATTATTGGTGAGCCTTTCTTTTACTGTTCAAAATTAATGATTACACCCAAGGTAATTTAGCACCATAGCTATTTTATGGTGAAACCATAACAAATCTCCATTGAGAGTGAAGACAAAAATTACAATTTGGTGTATAATAGGTAGTTTAAATTTGACTACTATTTTTTCGTAAACGTGCCATTCATCTGTCTGTGAATATGACTAACGACATAGATCTGATCAAACGTCTTGGTCCAAGTGCGATGGATCAGATCATGCTTTATCTAGCTTTTAGTGCCATGCGTACAAGTGGCCATAGGCATGGAGCATTTTTAGATGCAGCCGCAACAGCAGCTAAGTGTGCAATTTATATGACCTATCTAGAACAGGGACAAAACCTGCGAATGACAGGGCATTTGCACCACCTGGAGCCGAAGCGAGTCAAAATTATTGTTGAGGAAGTAAGACAAGCTCTGACTGAGGGTAAATTGCTAAAAATGCTGGGTTCCCAAGAACCTCGCTATTTGATTCAATTGCCTTATGTGTGGATGGAAAAATATCCTTGGCAACCAGGAAGGTCTCGTGTTCCTGGTACAAGTCTCACCAGTGAGGAGAAAAAACAAATCGAGCGCAAGCTGCCTAAAAATCTGCCTGATGCTCAGTTAGTTACTTCCTTTGAATTTTTAGAGCTAATTGAATTTCTACACAAGCGATCGCAAGAAGAGTTACCCCACCATCATCAAATGCCTCTGAGTGAAGCCTTGGCAGAACATATCAAACGTCGTCTACTCTACTCAGGCACTGTGACACGCATTGATTCACCTTGGGGAATGCCCTTTTATGCCCTAACTCGTCCATTTTACGCCCCAGCAGACGACCAAGAACGTACTTATACAATGGTCGAAGATACTGCTCGTTATTTTCGGATGATGAAAGACTGGGCAGAAAGGAAGGCCAATTCTATGCGTGCTGTAGAAGAACTGGATATTCCTCTGGAAAAAATGCAGGAAGCGATGGAAGAATTGGATGAAATTATCCGCGCTTGGGCAGATAAATATCACTGCGATGGCGGTACACCCATGATTTTACAAATGGCTTTTGGTAATCAAGATGACTAAATCAACAAAAGTTAGAAGTTATCTTCTAATTTTTGCTGATATTACCTTGAGCCAACTATTACCGCTTCGCGGAAGTCAAAAGTCAAAAGTCAAAAGTCAAAAGTCAAATGTTCCCTGCCTCAACGAAAGGACTTTTTCAGCAAACCCTACTTAAATGCTACCTTCAGGAGTTGATGGGATAGGCAGTGTCTGAAAAGGTGGTATTAATCCCGGCCGTGTTGTAGATCCAGCCCCAATATTAATAGAACGGTAACTGGCATCAATACACCGATCTAAAGACTCAATCGGGGTTAAATTAATTTCTTTGCGTAAACCAACCACACACTCAGCAAAGGTAACAGGTAATAAACTGCGTCCACAGTAGCTTAAAACAGCTTGGTTAATTGCCTGTTGGGTACTCTTGCTAATGCCAACTACACAGGTAGCAAAATCTTCACTACGACGGGATAGACTACAGGAATAAAGGGCATCAGTTGGGGTAATTTCTGTTTGTTTGGTAATTTTAGCTACACAAGTAGATAACTCTCTTGGTCGCATAGTTGTAGCACAACCTTGAGATGCTGCTTGTGCTGTAACTCCTGCACTTAATAATTGAGCCGCACAAGCACGGTAATCATTTCTATAAGAACTTATCACAGCTTGACTTGGCAAGATATTTGTCCATAGTCCGGCGATCGCCATCACTGGAATTGTGAACATTTTCCAGACATGACTACTTTTGTAGTTATGAAAACTGCTAATTTCTTTTTTGCGTTTTAACATTGCTATTCTCCAAACACCCAAAGTTATGCTAACTTAGAATTTGCTGAAACTCCTCTATTATCAAGGAATTTCATTGTCAGTACCCAAATACTTCCAACAGTCTGATACAGCAGGAGTCAAGAGTCAGGAGTAAAACTCTCGTGGTGTCTAGGTTTCAATTTTGATTCTGTACCTCATTGATCTGCCATCTGCTGTATTTATTATTTAACCAAAAATACTCTAGCTAATTGCTAAGAGTTATGTGATAATAGAATATTTGGGTAAAGTTTAAACAGGATTAAATAAGGAAACTCATGTCCCGATATAGAGGTCCGCGCCTCAGAATTGTCCGCCGCTTGGGCGAATTACCAGGATTAACTCGCAAAAGTGCTAGACGTGCCTATGCACCAGGTCAACATGGTCAAAACCGCAAAAAACGGTCTGAGTATGCTATCCGTCTAGAAGAAAAGCAAAAACTTCGCTTAAACTACGGTTTAACAGAAAAGCAAATGCTCCGCTATGTTCGTAAAGCCAGAAGAGTGACTGGTTCTACGGGACAAGTATTGCTGCAATTGCTGGAAATGCGTTTAGATAATACAGTTTTTCGCATGGGTATGGCTCCCACTATTCCCGCAGCACGTCAACTGGTGAATCACGGTCACGTTACCGTTAATGGTCGTGTAGTGAATATCGCCAGCTATCAGTGCCGTCCCGGTGAAGCAATTGGTGTGAGAGATAAAGAAGCATCCAAAAAATTGGTAGAAGCTAACTTACAGTATCCCGGTTTAGCTAACCTTCCCAATCACCTGGAATTTGATAAAAACAAATTGACTGGTAAAGTCAATAGTGTGATTGAAAGAGAATGGGTAGCACTCCAAGTTAATGAACTGCTGGTTGTGGAATATTACTCACGTCAAGCATAATTCAATTTTGGATTTTGGATTTACGATTTTGGATTGGAATAGTTGTTGTTCTTTGAATCCACAATCCAAAATCTAAAATCTAAAATTAGGTTAACCTCCTATTTGCGACATGGTACGGGTGTAAGTGCCGACAGTACCTGAGTCGCGTTGTTTAAAGTTAATTTCTGATTTGATTGCTAATAGTTCTCTGACTTGTGATTGTAATTGTTGGGTGCTAATACCAGCACGTAAAGAAGATTTTAAATCAATTTGCCCAGTTTCATTGAGTAAGCAGGGACGTAACCAACCATCAGCAGAAAGACGCACTCGGTTACAGCGATCGCAAAAACACTCTGACATTTGACTAATAAAACCCAGTGTTCCCTTTGCTCCGGGAATTTGAAATACATCGGCTGGACCACTACCACGAACTTGAGATTCTGTCAAGCCCCAACGTTGACGAATGCGATCGCGTAACTCAGCAGAAGATACCCAACCGCGATCGCCAAACAAGTCACTATTACCAATAGGCATAAATTCAATAAATCGGACGTGCCAATTTTTATCAATCGTTAAAGCAGCTAAATCCAAAACTTCATGGTCATTAACGCCAGGTATTACCACCACATTTAACTTTAACGGATCAAACCCCACATAATAAGCAGTTTGAATCCCGTCCCAGACTTGCTGCCAACGTCCACGGCCATGATTACCGATAATTTGCTCAAAAGTATCTGAATCAAGAGAATCTAAACTAATATTAATTCTTCTTAAACCTGCATCATAAAGACTTTTAGCTATAGGAGCTAATAAAAACCCATTGGTAGTCATTGCCAAATCTTGAGTTTGGGGAAGATGGGCAATTTTTTTTACCAACTCCACCACACCAGGACGGAGTAGAGGTTCACCACCAGTCAAGCGAAAGCGAGTAAAACCAACGGGAATAAACACATCTTTAACTAGCGTTAGTAGTTCCTCATCAGTTAATAATTGTTGTTTGAGGATATAGTCTAATTCTGCACCTTCCGGCATACAATACAGACAACGGAAATTACAGCGATCAATTAAACTAATGCGAAGATAGTCTACTGGGTTCATGTTTGTTAAGTTGAAGTCTAATTTCTAGTGTAGAAACCCAAAGGAATAGAGAATATATTTTTTATGCGCTGAGATGTTTCAAAACAGCAGTGATGCGATCGCTGTATAGGTAAAAATCTAGTTGATTAGTCATTGCCAAAATACTGTTTTTCGATATTAAATAAGGAGAGTTGTTGAAAACCTCTCCTAAGTAAATTTTAGTATTCTGCACCTAACGACCTTTCTATTGCGCGTCTAATGTAGCGTTGATAAGGAATACCTTCTTTTTTTGAAACAGATTTAACAGCCTCTAACATCTCTTCAGACATTCTTACACTAACACTTTTGTCTTTAGGTTTAAATTCAAAAGTTACAGGCTTAAAGTTTTCAGGATGAAGATACTCTGATAAATCACCTTCTAATAATGCTTCGATTTCCTCATCCGTTTTTACTCTTGGGAAAATTTTCTTCATAGGAGCGTACCTCTTTGTCGTGCATATATCTGGCGCTGATTGGTCTAATGAGTATTTTGTCTTGTTTACTTCGGAATGTAAAAGCCACAAAAATATATCTTTTCTGACTTGAAATCCCTACAGCCAGATACCTGTCCTCATTTTCAGAGTGTTTGATATCTGGAGTAATGAGCTTGTCCTAAGTTGACAATTTACTAGACAAACCTATACAAGTACATACAAAACTACAAGTATTTGACGTATACATGGAATAAGTTGACTAAAAAATTAGGCAAAATGTGTCAGAATTAAATAATAAAGTATAGTGTTGACATCAGCAAATGCTTTTATCCATCAAAACACAACTCAAGTTAAATAAAACTCAAGAAATGTTAATGGCTAAACACGCTGGTATAGCAAGGTTTACCTATAATTGGGGTTTAGGG
>NZ_JACJUZ010000129.1:0-6258 GCF_014299995.1 Sphaerospermopsis sp. LEGE 00249
CCCCAGTCCCCAGTCCCCAGTCACCAATTACCCAGAAATAGGCCATAAATAAATTAAACCTACAGGTTCAACTCGTACCGCTTTCACTTGATAAGTTCTTTCAATTCTCTCCGGTTCAGTAATTAATTCTATCTCTAATTTTTCCAACCTTTTCACCCAATAACGACGATCTGCGTCTATTTGTTTTTGTTCATCTGCGGGAAATAATGATAATTGTATTTTGGTGGTTTCTTCCTGTTTTTGGGTAATACGTTCCTTTTGTTCCTCTAAAATCTTTTTCATTTCCCCAGCTTCTTTTTTACCCCTTTCAGTTAATTTTTTCTCTGCTCTTTCTGCTAAAATTTGAGCGCGTTTCTCTAAATGGGGAATGAGTTCTCCAATATCCTGACTTGCGTGTTTTTGTAGTCTGGTTTTGATCCCTTCTCCTACTTCATGAAAATGGGCGATCGCTAATGAGTCTTCTAACAACTGCAAGACATCCTGTTTATCCCCTTCTCCCAATGGTTGCAGTCTTTTTTTACCCCGGTTTGCAGGATCTATCCATTCTGCGGCCATTGCGATCACCTGATCATGCAACCTGGCCGCTTTGTCTCCGTATAACGACAACCGCCCCAAAACAATAATTTTCGGGATTGGATCATTGGTTAAACACACAGAAGCACGGGTAAGTTCATCATGTAAAAACCCTTGGGATAAAAACCTGCTTAATAATCTCTGTACTAACCGATGTTCTAAATGTAAATGTACTACATCCCCATCCAAAGAACCTGGATCACGGAAAACTACCGGACGAATAGGTGCTTCTCTGCGCCATTCCCAGGGTTTTTGTCCTCTTTGTTTCGGTACTCGTAAAGTATCTAAAGTTGCTGACCAAGTAGGATCTGCCCCGGTTTGCTGATCCAGTGCTGGAATCATCCACCGGGCAGTTATCGGGTTATTAACCGCCTCGCTTTCATCCAGCGGTGTTAATGGGGAAGCGTTGAGAATTTCTAAAGATGCAGAAATAGCTGCCCGGAAATGTTGATCACTTAAATTTAACCATTGCTGTGATTTTTTTAACATTTCTTGCAGTTCACCCAGTTGTTTATTTAGGTCTTTTTGTCTGATTCTTGCTGCTTCCAACTCGGCGTTAATAACTTCTAAATTCCCCTCTGTTTTAGTATCTATTTTATCGGCTTGATTAATTTCCTCCGTAATATTATTGATGCTTTGATGGCGAATACCGTCCGCTAATAACCGGGAAACTTTTTTCTCTACAACCGGCGCAAGACTGCCTAACTCTCGCTGAATATTATCTGTTTTCCGTACCAAAACATCTAAAACCTTATCTTCCACCCGTTGAGGTAAGATAAAATAATAACATCTCACTAAAGGCGATCGCTGTAATTTTCTATCTATCCGTCCGTTGCGTTGTTCCATCCGGCTAGGATTCCAAGGTACATCAAAATGAAACAGATCCGCGCAGTGATTCTGTAAATTTACCCCTTCTCTCGCCGCATCCGTAGCAATTAAAATCCGTAATGGATGCCGACTAGGATCACTATTAAACGCCTGTTTAATTTCTTCCCTCCTGTCATCCCCTATCCCCCCATGAAATACATCTATGCGGTTATCTGCTAGATGAGAATGGGCGATCGCTGCCTCTAACTGTTGTTGTAAATAGCGTTTTGTATCTGTATATTCAGTAAAAATAATCACTCTTTTATTTAACCAAGCAGCGTTATTTTCCCCCAAATCAGGACAAAGATTAACTGTAATCCACTCTATCAGCTTGATAATCCTGGGGTCTGGCTGATACCGTACTTGATCAGCAATTTCCCCCATTTGCCGTAAAATCTCTAATTCCTTTGGTGTTGCTTGTAACCCATCTTCCCTACTAGCGGCGCTCATTTGTGCATCTTCTTCCGCTTCTATTTCTGCCTCTGGTAACTCCGCCCTGTCATCATCCGCCCCCGCAGACTCTAATAATACTGGGGACTGGTGACTGGTGATTGGTGACTGGGAAAAATAGGAATAATTTCCCTTTGCACCCCTACCTTCTTGACTTCTTTCTATAGCAGTTCTATGTACTTTTAAAGTCCGAGCAAAAGCTTCAATAGAAGATAACAACCGCTTTTGTAAAGATGTAATTACCAACATTGCCGCAGCTTGGGCGGTTTTAGAAACATCCTTTAATCTTTCTTCCCGTAAATGACGATATTCTTGTAATAACCGAGATAATTGTAACTCTGGGGCATTTTCTGGCAAATTATCAATAATAATCGGTGTTACCTGACGCTGGGGAAAAGCTTCCCCGATCTCCCGTAAGTCCTGCTTTAATCGCCGTACCATCACCGTATCAAGTAACTGCCGATTTCGCACCGGTACACCTCGACAAAACCTTTGCGGATCAAGAATTTCCAATAAAGCTGCAAAACTATTAGAGTGGCCATTGTGAGGCGTAGCAGACAAAAACAACTTATGTTCAAATCTTGGCGCTACTTCCCGGATAGTCCGGGTAAGGTGAGAGTCCACCGCATATTTAGCCCCACTCGCAGGGGCGGCATTGTGCGCTTCATCTAAAATTAACATAGAAGCGGCGTTAAAATCTCCCAACCAATCCCGTAAAGGTGCAGAGTATGTTTCATCTCTAAGTAAAGCATGGGAAATAATAAACCGGCTGTGAGTCGTCCAAGGGTTAATTCCATAACCTCGTTCTTGACGACGGGCGGCGACAAACTCCCGATCAAAAATCATGAAAGTCAACCCAAATCGGCTTTCCATCTCCTCCCGCCATTGTCGCACTACGGAAGGAGGACAGGAAATAACAACACGCTTAACTTTCTGCCGCATCAGCATTTCCCGCAAAATTAAACCCGCCTCAATGGTTTTACCCAAACCCACATCATCGGCAATAAATAAGGCTACCCTGGGCATAAGTAAGGCCTTCCGCAGTGGTTCTAACTGATAAGCTTTAACTTCTATCCCTGCTCGATAAGGTGCTTGAAATAACTTAGTATCTGTGGAAGTTACGCAATTCCAGCGTAAGGTATGCAGGTAAGCACTAAATAACCGGGGCTGGTCAAAACCGCAATTAGCTACACTTTCCCAGGAAGTAGTACCAATGATTTTTGCGTCTATTTCCCTTTCCCAGAGGACTTCTAACTGTTCTCCTAATGCATCATCTTCTAAGCAAGATAAACTAACTTTAGTATCTTCTTTATCATTTGGTTTAGGTACTACATCTTCTACAAGATATTGACGCGATCGCACCCGTACTATTTGACCTGGGATAATATTATTTATGTCAGTTACAGTATTATTCACCTCAACCAGCCCCCTAACTGAGTATTTGCAAGCTAATCATAATCATAATCTGTTTCATATATTTCAACACTGAGTATTTGCAAGCTAATCATAATCATAATCTGTTTCATATATTTCAACATCTGGTGAAACCCCAGTAGCAGATAAATCTAAAACATCATCTGTCAAGCTGATAATTTCCCCCCTAAAAAATTCCGCCAGGCTTTTAGCTGCTTTTGCTACTTGTTCAGCATTCCAAGTTGATACAGGTGCTGGTGATATGGGTGCTGGTGATTGGTGATTGGTGATTGGTGATTGGTGATTGGTGATTGGTGATTGGTGATTGGTGATTGGTGATTGGTGATTGGTGATTGGTGATATGGGTGTTGGTGATATGGGTGTTGGTGATATGGGTGTTGGTGATATGGGTGTTGGTGATACAGGTGTTGGAGTTGGTGGGGGTGCAGAATTATCTACTGAAGCTGTATTTGTAACTACAGGCTCAATTTTCGGTGTAGGTGGAGGTGGTGGTGGTGCGGGTTGTGATGTAGGTGGAGGTTGATTATAAATAGGGGTTGTCGGTAGTTGCTGAACACTAGTAGAATCTTGTGGAGGCGAATTTTTTTTAGCTGTGGCAGAAGTAGAAGAAGTTGCTTTTTCCAAACTTACTTGGATGTCACGTTGAAAAGTGTGGTGAAAAGCAGTTGTAATAATAGGTAAATAAGATTTAACTTTGTCATACCATTTAGGTTGTACAGCAACACGAGCTATGACATCATTTAACTCGATTAATTGGCACATTTGACCTAGTAAAGTTCGTGGTGGTAACTGTTGGATGTTATTACGGACTTGATGCCAAATCTGATTTAAATCATACTCCGATCCCGCTACTACTTCCTGTGGGGGTGCTGTGGGTGTTGTCTCAGGTGCAGGAGGTGTATAAACAGGTTCTGCTGCTGGTGTGGATATCGTGTGAGGTGGTGAATTATGATAATTGGGTTGATTATAAGTTGGTGCAGGAGTAGATGCAGGAGTAGATGCTGTGTTAGGTGCTAAATTTTGATTTGGTTGATGATTTGGTTGATGATTTGGTTGATGATTTGGTTGATGATAAGCTGGTGCAGGTGCAGAAACTGGAGAATGGTAATTTGGTTGAGTATAAGCCTGTGGTGGTGCAAATACAGCAGATGTATTTGCTGCTTGGGGGATACTAGGCGCTTGTACCTGAATATTTGCACTAGGTAATAAACCCAGTAATGTCACTTCTAACCACAAACGGGGTTGAGTAGTATTTTTGAGTTGTACTTCGGCTGTTCTTAAATGTTGCTGTCCCCGCAGAATTGTGGTTATATCTAACCTGTGGGCAAAGTTAACTAATAAAGTCCAAGTTTGTTGAGTACAAGCAACTAAATCTTGTCGAGTTGGGGCGGTTTTGGCTATAAGTAAATCTCGATAAAAAGCGGCCAAATTTTGGAGAATGATTAAGGGTTCACGTCCTCGATCTAGGATTTTGCGGGTAGAATCTAATACTATTTCTGAATTATCTTGAGCGATCGCCTCTAATAAAACCAGCAAATCTTTTTCACTCACTGAACCCACCAAGTCCCAAACCTGATCCGGTGATACTTCCCCTGGTAACAAAGCTAATTGATCTAATAAACTTTCTGCATCCCGCAAACCACCCTGTGAAAGTTGGGCTACCAATGTAATAGCATCTTGAGAAATATTAATACTTTCGTTATTAGCAATTTTACTTAAATGTCTAACCATCGCTTCTAACTGAATCCGCCGAAAATCAAACCTTTGACAGCGGGAAATAATTGTTGGTAATACTCGCTGCGGATCAGTTGTCGCTAAAACAAAAACTACGTGCTTAGGTGGTTCTTCCAGGGTTTTAAGTAACGCATTAAACGCGGCGGTACTTAACATATGACAGTTATGAACTAAAAGCCCATTAGCAACAAAGTTGTGATTATCCTCTACTTCAATATCATAGACTCGCTCAACTCCAGCGAGGTGAACAGATTCGACCTTCTCCAAATTTGTAGTTAAATTTGTAGTTAAATTTGTAAATGAGAGTGCCGCATCCACATTCACAGGGGATAGTATCTTTACTCCTGCTTTTACGTCTCTTGCTGGTATCCATCCCTGATCTGTTCTGATTAAATGATTACCTGTACATCTGATTTCTCGGTTAGTGGTTTTGATCACCAAGGTTTGCTTCTCTCCTTGATCTAACCAACGAACAACTTTTTTAAATTCCCACTTGCCTAATGAATCATTGTAACTCAGGACTTTCTTACCCTTGATACTGGGGTTATCAATGCGAATAAGCCCCTCATCAGTTAAAACTAATGAATCTCCGGTTAGACATTCATCTATCACATAAACCTTATAGCGACACTGCACCGGAGCAAACTGCGCTTTTTCTATCAATTCCCGGATATTATCAACACCAGTATTACTAGCAGCGTCAATTTCAATTACATCCAAAGAATAGCCTTTGGTAATGCCTTGACAAATATCACACACTCCACAGGGTTCAGCAGTGGGATTGTTACTTTTAAGACAATTTAAAGACTTAGCCAAAATCCGGGCGCTGGAAGTTTTCCCCGTACCTCTAGGACCAGTGAATAAATAGGCAGGGGCGATTTTTGCCGAATTAATGGCATTGGTGAGGGTTGTGGCGATCGCCTCTTGTCCCACTAGTTCAGCAAAACTCTTGGGGCGATACTTATGGTGTAGGGGTTCGTAAGGCATAAAGAATAGGCAGTTAACAGTGAACAGTTAACAGTTAAAGTAAATAGGGGTTGCTGAGAAAGTCTTTCCGTGAGGGCATAGGAGTCAGGAGTCAGGAGTCAGGAGTCAGGAGTCAGGAGGAGATTGGAAAATTTCTTTGCCATCTCTTGAAATCCCAAAAAATGCACACTTTTTCTGGTATACCCTTCAAAACCCTTGCACTAATTTCTGTGT
>NZ_JACJUZ010000130.1:0-6137 GCF_014299995.1 Sphaerospermopsis sp. LEGE 00249
GGTAGGCATCTTGCTTGCCTTGTATAATTAGGGTTTGCTGAGAAAGTCTTTCCGTGAGGGCATAGGAGTCAGGAGTCAGGAGGAGATTTGAAAATTTCTTTGCCATCTCTTGAAATCCCAAAAAATGTACACTTTTTCCGGTATACCCTTCAAAACCCTTGCACTAATTTCTGTGTTTATCAGCCTCTAACTTTTGATATATCAAGGTTTTAGGTTTATTCAGCAAACCCTAATTACCCATTACCCATTACCCCAAAGTAAACAGGGTATTCCAATTAGGTATTGCATCCCGTTGAGCTATTAATAATTCTTGTATCCCTTTTTCGGCAATATCTAACAATTTATTTAACTGCTGACGGCTAAAGCTGCCTTCCTCTGCTGTTCCCTGGACTTCAATAATTCCTAGATTGTGATTCATGACAACGTTAAAATCTACAGTGGCGGCTACGTCTTCAATGTAGTTAAGATCCAAAAATGCTTCTGACTCTAATAAGCCCACAGAAACTGCTGCCACTTGTCCACACAAAGGCGATCGCTCTAATACTCCCCGCTGCAATAATTGAGAAATACTATGGGCTAAAGCCACAAAACCACCTGTGATTGCTGTTGTTCTCGTTCCCGCATCAGCTTGCAATACATCAGCATCTACAGTTAGCGTCCGTTCTCCCAACGCTTCAAAATCTAAAGCTGCCCTTAAACTACGTCCAATTAAACGTTGAATTTCTTGTGTCCGTCCCGATAATTTTAATAATTCCCTTTCCTGTCGCTGTTGGGTGGCAGATGGTAGCATCCGATATTCAGCCGTTAACCAACCTTTACCACTCCCGGTTAAAAACCTGGGTACTCCCTCAGTGACACTTACAGTACAAAGTACCTGAGTATCACCGCATTTTGCTAACACTGAACCAGGGGCAAAGCGGGTAAAATTAGGTGAAAAACTCAGTGGACGTAGTTCATAAGGGTTTCGACCATCGGGACGCTGCCAAGCCATTTAATTTGCCTCAGAATTTTGAAAATTTGTTCATTCTGCTGTCAGGGAATTGGGAATTGGGAATTGGGAATTGGGAATAAATAATTATCTATTCACTGTCACCAGTCCCCAGTCACCAGTCACCAGTCACCAGTCACCAGTCCCCAGTCACCTGTCACCTGTCACCAGTCACCAGTCCCCAGTCCCCAGTCACCAGTCACCAGTCACCAGTCACCAGTCCCCAGTCACCAGTCACCAGTCCCCAATCACCCATCACCAGTCCCCAATCACCCATCACCAATTAAACTGAGAATATTGTGCTGTACTTGTTCTGGTGAGTCGTCACCATTAATGGTTAATAGACGGCGACGACGATCATAATATTCTAAAATAGGAATAGTGCAATCATAGAATAGTTCTACACGCCGCTGGACAATTTCTGGTTGATCATCTGGGAGCGATCGCCCTAAAGAACGGCTAACCATTACCGCTTCTGGTACTTGCAGATAAATAGCCCAGTCTATTTTTTGCCCTAAACTGTCCAACAAAAAATCTAGTTCTTCAGCTTGAAAAGCAGTTCGGGGATAGCCTTCTAAGATCCAACCACAATTAACATCCAGTTGACTGAGGCGAACTTTGATACATTCAATCATCATTTCATCAGGAACTAATTCCCCTTTTTCTAGATAAGGTTTGGCAGAGGAGACTAAATCATTTGGTTCACCGTACCCATTAGCTGATTGATTACCAGATATAGTTTCCCTTAAAATCTCACCGGTGGAAATCAGAGGCATATCAAGGTATTTGCAAAGCCTTTGTGCTTGAGTGCTTTTTCCTGAGCCTGAACCTCCTAAAATCACCAATTTCACCACAATTCACTCCTCATCATCATTTAAAATTCACTACTGCCTAACTCTGTTTTACTCAAAAAATTAAAATTATCTAGGACTTACGCAAGATGTGACTGAAAACCTTATTCTTGCGTAGGGGTAATTCATGAATTACCCCTACTTTCGTTTCCTTTTGCGTAAGTCCTGTTATAAGAAAAAGGGCTGAAAACCCTTGAGGTTAAGTTTTTACGCCACGCTCCAAAACTTAACCTTCGTGTCTGTATTCATCTGGAGAAAATTTAGCCATTTTGGAAATCACCCTTGCTTGCTGTATAGTGTATATTAGATGATATCTAAAACTCAAGGAGGTGATTAAGTAGTGCTGGTGTTAGAGTACAAAGCCAAGTGTAACCAATGTCAAAAACAAGCTATTAACGAAGCAATCAGAACAACTCAATTTGTCAGAAATAAAGCTATTCGTTACTGGATGGATTCGCCAAAAGAAGCGAAAGTTAACAAAATTGCATTAAATAACTACTCAACAGCACTACGAAAAGAATTTAGTTTTGTAGAAGCATTAAATTCAATGGCTTGTCAATCTGCAACCGAAAGAGCATGGCAAGCAATCCAAAAGTTTTACGACAACTGTAAAAAGAAAGTTGTAGGCAAAACTTGTACTGAGCCTGTCCTTAGCGTAGCCGAAGGGCGTAGTCGAAGTAAGGGATATCCCAGATTTCAAAAAGATAACCGTTCAGTTGAATATAAAACTTCTGGATGGTCATTACACCCAACTAAAAGACGTATCACTTTTACTGATAAAAAAGGTATTGGTGAGCTTAAATTATTGGGTAAATGGGATATTCACACATACCCTGTCAAGTTAATTAAACGAGTCAGGATTGTTAAACGTGCTGATGGATTTTATGTTCAATTCTGTGTAGATACAGAAGTTAAACAAGAATCTAGAATAGCTGATGGTGAAATTGGACTAGATGTCGGTTTGGAGTATTTTTACTCTGACTCTAATGGACATCATGAACCTAATCCCAGGTTTCTAAGAAAAGCAGAAAAATCCATCAAACACGCTCAACGTCGAATCTATACCAAAGAAAAAGGTAAAAATCAAAGGCGAAAAGCAAGACAAAGATATGCTCGAAAACATTTAAAAGTAAGTAGGCAACGGAATGAACACGCAAAGAGAGTTGCGCGTAACGTATGCAAAGCTAACGCTTTAGTAGCCTACGAAAATTTAAGTGTTAAGAACATGGTAAAAAATCATTGTCTTGCTAAGTCAATTAATGATGCGGCTTGGTCTACTTTTCGCCAATGGTTAGAATATTTTGCTGTTAAATTCAACAGTTTTGTTGTTGCTGTTGCTCCACATTACACATCACAAAAATGTAGTAATTGTGGTGCGATTGTGAAAAAATCTCTTTCCACTCGTACCCATAAATGTAGTTGTGGATGTGAGTTGCAAAGAGATGTTAACGCGGCGGTAAATATTCTACATTTCGGCTTTGCTCAATGTAAAAATCTTGCTAAAAATAGGGAAGGGCATTCCCGAATTAACGCTACAGGAGTTGGGATCTCTACTCTGGTTGGTGAAAACTGAAGAGAGCAAATTCTGACGTAGAATGTAGAATCTCCGTGGCTTTAGCCCGGAGAGTGTCAACTTAGATAATTGATAGATACTACCGTTTATCTTCATCATGATGGTTGCCCAATTAGAAACCCCCAGTATCAATTCAACACTCAGCTTACAATATTCTGTAGCTGGATTAGTACAGGTTTTCACTAGCTCTCATCGTAACTTTTTTACTAGTGTTATATCACAAGCATTAAGAATTGCTGGACAAGGTACACCAGTGTTAATAGTGCAGTTCCTCAAAGGTGGTATTTATCAAGGACAGGACAAACCTATACAAATGGGGCAAAATTTAGATTGGATTCGTTGTGATTTACCACGTTGTATAGATACACCAAATTTAGATGAAACAGAAAGCCAAGCATTACAAAAGTTGTGGCAATATACACAACAAGTGGTATCTGAAGGGAAATATTCTCTTGTGGTTTTGGATGAGTTAAGTTTAGCGATTAATTTTGGTTTAATTCCAGAAACAGAGGTTTTACAGTTTCTAGCAAACCGTCTTTCTCATATTGATATCATTCTCACTGGTCCACAAATGCCGAAATCTCTATTGGATGTAGCAGACCAAATTACAGAAATTCGTCGTAGTCATCAGCCGTAATTAAACCTGGACGGGCTAGAAGCCCATCCCACAAGACAAGATTGGATAATTTATTTCCTGGAAGTCCTTTATTGCTTAAACTAAGCTATCAGGATCTACTCCCATTTCTCGTAAACGTTCTGCTAAAATTTGAGCGCGTTCTTCTGGTGTAAAAAAGCGTTTTCCTTGTTGGTTATACCAATACATCCATTCTCTAGTAATGCCTTGGTAAGTTCCTCTTTCTATACCAATTCCTAAACCAATTTCTGGCAACCAAACGATATTACCATCTTGTAATTTATAAACTCCATTGATTAATTTGTGAACTTCTAACCGGGGTTTACGGCGACGAGTGGGATTATAAACTACATAATATAATATACCTAATTTGGCATATTCATCTTTTTTTGTTGAATACTCATTCCTGTAATTGTGAGAAACAACTTCTAACGCCAAAATTGGTAATTTTTCTTCTTCCCAAAGTACATAACTAGGACGCAAGTTTTCATCATAAAAACGCTCAACCCCTAAACTTAAAAATCCATCGGGGACAATTGGTGGTTGATAGGGGTCATAATAAATGCCCATATCCACACCAAAAAACCAGTCCATGCGGTCAGCCCAAATTATTGCTAATATTGCTTTAAGCAATCCAGGAATTAAATCTTGTAATTCATTATCCACAGGTGTTTCGTCTGAGTCTGGTAATTCTTCTGAAGAAGGCATACAAGCCAGGGGATTGTAATCTAACATGATAGATTTCACTGGTCTTTGAATATTTTGATTATATGAGATTGGGGACTGGGGACTGGTGACTGGGGACTGGGAGGATGAATAACCCAATGCCCCATGCCCCGAAATGTGGCAAAATAGGAAGTTGTAATAAGAAAAATATTGTTAAGGTAATTTAGTGACTCCAACTGCTCAAACTACAGCAAGTGCGCGTCGTGCGGTCTTTCCGTTTACTGCTATTGTCGGCCAGGAAGAAATGAAACTGGCTCTGCTGTTAAATGTGATTGATCCTAAAATTGGTGGTGTGATGATCATGGGCGATCGCGGCACCGGCAAATCTACAACTATCCGTGCTTTGGCTGACCTGTTGCCAGAGATACCCGTAGTTGCCAATGACCCCTTCAACAGTGACCCCAATGACCCGGACTTGATGAGCGATGAAGTCCGTCAGTTAGCTGCACAAGGGGCTGAAATTCCCATAGCTCATAAAAAAGTGCAAATGGTAGATTTACCATTGGGTGCTACTGAAGACCGGGTTTGCGGTACTATCGACATTGAAAAGGCTTTGTCTGAAGGTGTGAAGGCTTTTGAACCGGGTCTTTTAGCTAAAGCAAACAGGGGTATTCTCTATGTGGATGAGGTGAACCTGTTAGATGACCATTTGGTGGATGTTCTTCTGGACTCTGCTGCTAGTGGTTGGAACACTGTGGAACGGGAAGGTATTTCTATCCGTCACCCTGCGCGGTTTGTGTTGGTGGGTTCGGGAAACCCGGAAGAAGGTGAACTGCGTCCCCAGTTGCTTGACCGTTTTGGAATGCACGCGGAAATTCACACGGTGAAAGAACCTGCTTTGCGGGTGCAAATTGTGGAACAACGGGGAGATTTTGATCGCAACCCTGTGGGATATTTGGAACAACACAAGGCGGATCAGGAAGCTTTACAGGAGAAGATTGTTAAAGCTCAGGAATTGTTACCCCAGGTGAATCTTGATTATGATCTGCGGGTGAAAATTTCTGAGGTTTGTTCAGAGTTAGATGTGGATGGTTTGCGGGGTGATATTGTTACTAACCGTGCTGCTAAAGCTTTAACTGCTTTTGAAGGACGCACAGAAGTTACTGTTGATGATATTCGTCGGGTAATTACTTTATGTCTGCGTCACCGTCTACGGAAAGATCCTTTAGAATCTATTGATTCTGGGTATAAGGTAGAAAAAGCTTTTGCTCGCGTTTTTGGTGTGGAACTTCCTGAAGATGCTACACAGAAAAACGGTACTGGTGTCAAAGCTGGTGTACGTTAGATAAGGTGACTGGGGACTGGGGACTGGGGACTGGTGACTGGGGACTGGTGACTGGGGACTGGGGACTGGGGACTGGTGAC
>NZ_JACJUZ010000131.1:0-6102 GCF_014299995.1 Sphaerospermopsis sp. LEGE 00249
CCTTCTATGCGTTGCTGAGAATTTTCAGGACAATTTCTACCCCAGAAACTGCTTGCCAAATAAAAAGTCCTAAAATCCCAAAATTCAACAAAATATGAGTCGCCCGCGCCCAATTTGCCCCTTTTCGCATGAAGGGAGACAAAGACGCAGAAAAGGCGATCAAACCAGTCATTCCCAAACCAGCTAACAAGTGTGGTCCGACAAATAATTTACCGTTATTGATGTAAGTAACAGCCATACCACCTATTGAACCTGCTACCATCAAGGCTAAGATGATCGCCCCTATTTTCTCGTGTTTATCATTAAATTTAGCTTTAATTAGTTCTTTTCTTTCTTCTGCTGAAGCATTTCTGGTACGCTGGACTTGTAAACCTGAGTAAGCAGCATATAGGGACAACGCTAACAATATCCACATTATTGTTGGGTGAACAAACTCTAACCCAAATTTGACCTCTGGAGCAAGTTCTAAACTCATCGCTTGGTTATCCAAATTATTAAATCTTTATAAAACTTAGCATAAATTGATTTAGGACTATTAGGACTATTTTGTTTTTTCTCTCTTGCTAAAGTGCAGACAACAAGCACAAACTAGTTTTTGATGCTAAATCAAGCAATTTCCACCAGGGCGGAATTTATTATATGATTGATAAAAATGATAATTTACTGCTGAATGCGGCAAAAAGCGGCGATATCAAGCGGGTTGGTGAACTATTAGCTACTGGTGCTAATGTGGATGGGTGCGATCGCAACGGCACTACAGCATTAATGTTTGCGGCTAATTTGGGTTATACGGAAATTGTGCGATCGCTCCTAGATTTTGGCGCTAATATCAATTTACATAGAAAAACATACCGGTTAACAGCGTTAATGTTGGCTGCAAGCAATAATCAAGTTGATATTGTGAAGCTTTTAATATCTAAAGATGCGGATATAAACGCCGTTAATGAAGATGGTAGCACCGCTTTAATGGCAGCAGCCCAAAAAGGTCATCTGGAAATTGTGCAAATTCTATTAAATGCTGGTGCGGATGCTAGTATTACCGATAAAGACGATGATAGCGCCTTAAAACTTGTTATCAAACAAGGTTATACAGCGATTGTTAAAGCCATACTACAAAAAGGTAATTTTGTCAATACCCCAGATGCAGAAGGTGAAACACCTTTAATAATGGCCGCAGACTTGGGAACTTTAGATATAGTACAAACACTGTTATTACACGGTGCTAATCCCAACATCAAAAACCCCGATAGCAGTACAGCACTAATAGCCGCAGCCGCAGCAGGACATAGTAATATTGTTGTAGCTTTATTAGATGCAGGTGCAGAAATTAATCACCAAGACAAAGAAGGAGAAACAGCTTTACACTTTGCCGTGCTAGAAGAATACCTGGATACAGTGAAAATCTTACTTCAACACGGTGCAGATGTAGAAATTAGAAATCATCTAGGAGATACACCCCTACTGATAGCCGCATTCCAAGGATATAGCGAAATAGTAGCAGCTTTAATGAGTGCAGGAGCAGATGCCAATAAAAAGAACTTTGGGGAAGTTGCCCTCACCTTAGCAGTATCTCAAGGACACACCCAAACAGTCAAAGTATTACTTGACAATGGTGCTAACATCAATGTTGTAGCAGATGATGGGAAAACTGCTGTGGTAAAAGCTTTAGTTAGCAACCATCCAGAGATATTCCAACTGCTAATAGAAAAAGGTGCTGATGTGAATTTCCAGGACTCAGCAGGTGCAACAGCGTTAATGTATGCTGCATCAGAAGGTTATACTCAAGCTGTGCAGATGTTAGTTAATCATGGGGCGGATGTCAACTTAAAAAACCAAGGTGGTTATACAGCTTTAATGATTGCAGAATTTAACAGTTATCGCACAATGGCGAATATTTTAAGGCAAGCAGGGGCGCAAGAGTGATATTGAGTCCGGTTTTATTGCTGAGTGCTGATAGCTTATTAAGCAAAACTCCGCTGTAACTGATGTGAGTTTGCTACAACGGAGCAACAAAAAGTTGAAACACCAAGATCAAAAGCTTGAGTTACAAGGGTAGAAAAAAGTAAACCTGAAGACTTAATTTACCTTTTACCTTAGTTTTCTCTATACCTTGATGTTTCCTACTGTGCTAGACATAAACAATATATCAATTTTTATTTTGGCGACAGTATTGGAATTATCATTTTTTGTGTATCGCAATGTAAAATAACAGAAAATCAATCTGTCTTGAGTGTGATTTTCTGCCTATTGATAAGCTTTTGGAACGATTCTATATAAATAATTAAATTTTTAGATTTTTTATATTACAGCAGTTTTCATGTATTTAGGGGTTGCTGAGAAAGTCTTTCCGTGAGGGCATAGGAGTCAGGAGTCAGGAGTCGTAGGGGCGAAGCATTCGGACGACAAATTATCAATTTTATGAAAAGGCTATTTTCCGAATGCTTCGCCCGTACAGGAGTCAGGAGGAGATTTGAAAATTTCTTTGCCATCTCTTGAAATCCCCAAAAATGCACACTTTTTCCGGTATACCCTTCAAAACCCTTGCACTAATTTCTGTGTTTATCAGCCTGTAACCTTTGATATATCAAGGTTTTAGGTTTATTCAGCAAACCCTATTTAGACCACACTCTAAATTAATTTCTTTCTTCCTTTGCGCCTTTGCGCGAAACCTGAATCAAGATGTAGTTCATTTACCTGAAAATAGCTGTAATCTCGGGTGATTATTTATGATTACCGCATCTGTGCAACAACTAGTAAACTCCTTATGGGTGGGTATCGGTTGTCAAAAAGGAATTTCTGACCAGTTAATTGATATAGCAATTGAGAGAACTTTTCAAACATATCAGCTTGCTTATACCGATCTTGCGGGTATTGCCAGCATTGATATTAAAGCTTCAGAATTGGGTGTAAGAGAATTTTGCCGAATACATAATTTACCTCTCAAAACCTTCACCGCAGAAGTCTTAGCTGGTGTCAGTGTTCCCAACCCTGGGAAAATAATTACAGAAACAGTAGGAACACCGAGTGTAGCAGAAGCAGCAGCTATTTTAGCAGCATCTCATAATACTTCAGCAGTGAGTTTATTAGTTCCCAAGCAAATTTTCCGTTTACCAGGGGAAGTGGGAGCAGTGACTATAGCAGTTGCAGGATGTAGAGTGTAGAGTAAAAATTAACTTTTTTGCTGACTTTGTATTACTGTCACCTGTCACCTGTCACCTGTCACCTGTCACCTAAATGTCTTCTGCCTTCTTCAATCTACTACTCTCAGTACATAATTAATAATACTGGAAACAATTGCCAGTACAATAGAGCCGAGAAAAGCAGGTATAAAACCCTGAATTTCAAAACCTGAACCGGGAGTGATAGCACTTGCTAACCACAGAGTTAAGGCATTAATGACAAAGGTAAATAAACCAAAAGTAATCAGGGTAATGGGAAATGCTAACAAACTCAAAATTGGGCGAATGATGGCATTTACCAACCCGATGACAATAGCAGCACCCAAGGCCGCTACAAAAGTCTTGATAATGAAACCTGGTACAATTTGAGATGTTACCAATAATGCTAACGCTGTACCCAGCCAAGTTAATAAAAAGTGTTTCATTTCATCCAATTTTGGATTTGAGATTTTAGATTTTGGATTTTGGATTTTGGATTTTGGATCTTGGATTTTAGATTGATTCTACAGTTGATATCCTCAAACTCAATGCAGCTATTGTGAATTTTTAATTTTTTCAACGTTGCTTGGGTAGTCGCCGCACGAAAGCTTCCCAAGTAGCTCCACCAACCACGCCATCTGGTTGTAACCCATAACGAACTTGAGCAGCTATGACTGCTGCTTCAGTTCCAGCACCAAAGTCTCCATCTATACCACCTTTGAAAAATCCCAAGGTTTGTAGTAGTCTTTGTAATTTGGTTACTTCCGAGCCTGTATTGCCTAAACGCAAAATAGGCCATCCGGCTGTAGTATATTGAATCTTAGGATTTCGCTGATTGGGCGGAGTCGGCTGAAAGCTGATGTTAGGCTTATTTTGGGCAGTTGTCGTTGGTTTGGGAGGATTAGGTTTTGGTACAACTGTGGCGTTATTAACCCTAGTGTTTCTATTGGGTTGAGCAGGAACTCCCAAATTATTACTGGTGGTTGCTGGGACAACAAATGGCAAGGTATTAGCAGCAACGGTTGATACATTAGGGAAAAGTCTTTGCCAAGTAAGAGTATCTACAATACCATCTGGATTTAAGCCCGCTGCTTGTTTAAACCGAGAAACAGCCCTAGCTGTACCTTCTTGATAAACGCCATCTACTGCACCTGTATAAAAGCCTAACAGTGTCAGTGCTGCTTGCAGTTCTGAGACTCGTTCACCTTGACTACCTATTTGCAAGGTAGGACGGTTGATGTTACCTACTGTACTGACTTGGGCAATTTCTACAGGTGCTGCTATTGATACTCTAGCAGAGGAGGCAAACAGTAAAGGTGTAACGGAAAATAAAAGTAAGCAATAAGACTGTTTTTGTCTTGAGTAGTGGTAAATACTCTTTATCAAGTGATATTTCATGTGATCTACCTGGGATATTCTTATGCTCATCTTACACCTTAATTTTCTATAGTCCTCTTGCCTTTTGCCTCTTACCTTCTTCCACTGTTAACTGATAACTGATTTAATTGCTTCTTCTTGACCAACTAAAGACACAAAAGGTTCCTGTAAATAACTATTAGCTGCTGTCATTGCTAACTTAGGACTGACTTTGTTGATGAGTTCAGGAAATTCATGGTCAAATTCTATTCCTAAACCTAGAATTTCATACCAACCGTATATTTGAGCAATTTGTCCGTTAGTTTGTTTACCGAGGGCATACTGTCCCAAGATTTTATTTTTAGCTGTTTGTAGTTCCTCCGCAGATAGTTCTGTATTACACAGTCTTTCTACTTCTTGGCGCAATCCTGCGAGAGCTATACTGGTATTTTCTGGTGCTGTCCCCATATACACTATAAATGAGGCGGGAAACAGGCGTGTAGAGTAAATAGCAGAGACTTCATAAGCTAAACCTCTTTTTTCTCGTAATTCCACAAATAAGCGGCTAGAAAGCCCATTTCCCAGGTATGTAGCTAACAATTTGAGAGCGGGGTATCCAGGGGCGCTGACTGATGGACCCATATAACCCAACATCACAATTGACTGTTGTGTATTTAAGGGTTTGAGACAAGATTTTGGTGTAACAGAAATAGCGGGTAAATCTAGTATATGCCGTGGTTGCTCTGGTGGTTGCCAATCACCAAAAACTTTTGTGACTAATTCTTGTGCTGCTTCTGGTGTAATGCGTCCAGCAATGCTAATTACTATGTTATCTGGACGAAAATGAACTTGGTGAAATTCTGCTAAGTCTGAACTATTGATACTACTAAGAGTGGTTTCTGTACCTAAAACCGACCGAGAATAAGGGTGTTCTTGGTACATTGCTTGTCGCATTTGTTCAAAAGCGAGGTTAAAAGGTTGCTCTTTTTGGGAGCGAATGTCTTGTAGTGCTAACCGTTTTTCTAGTTCGATTTGGTTTTTGGGAAATGTGGGCGATCGCAATAACAAACCAGACAATGCTAAAATTTCTGCAAAATCAGCAGTTACTGTTTTCAACGACAGCAAAAAATAATCAGTACCTGCATCTATACTTAAACTCGCACCCACAGACTCGACTTTTTCAGCAATTTCTAAGCTAGATAAACCATCACAACCTTTTGTCATCACTGCTGATAACAAATGTGCTAAACCTGCTGTTTCTACTTTTTCATAACAGCTACCAGCACGGACAAAAATTCTCCCCGCAATAATATCCGCTGCTGGGTTTTCTGCTACCAATAAAACAATGCCATTTGGTAATACGGTGCGATAGATAGAAGTCTGAGAATTATTTATATTTTGCATTCTTGCTTTTAACAGGTTAATGATGGAAGGAGGCAGGAGGCAGAAGGCAGGAGGCAGGAGTCAGGAGGTAGGGGAAGCAGGGGAAGCAGGGGAAGCAGGGGAAGCAGGGAAAGCTAATAACCCAGTCACCAGTCACCAGTCACCAGTCACCAGTCACCAGTCACCAGTCACCAGTCCCCAGTCC
>NZ_JACJUZ010000012.1:0-90623 GCF_014299995.1 Sphaerospermopsis sp. LEGE 00249
GGACTGGGGACTGGGGACTGGGGACTGGGGACTAGGGACTAGGGACTGGGTAATCAATTTTATTTTTACCAATTACCAATTACCAATTACCAATTACCAATGTTAATGATTAATTAAATAGATGAAAATTTATGTATAATTTTGAGCCACCTTTAAATAAAATTATGCGTGTGGGTTTAGTTGGGACTGGGTATGCAGCAAAATTGAGGGCTGAGGCATTAAAGCAAGATCCTCGGACACAGTTAGTAGCGATCGCTGGCCATACTCTTGAAAAAACAGCAGCTTTGGCTCAGGAATATCAAACAGAAGTGATAAATTCTTGGCAAGAGTTAGTCAACAGGGAAGATTTAGATTTAGTTGTCATTTCCACGATTAATCAGGATCATGGTAAAATAACTCAAGCTGCCCTGACAAAAGGCAAACACGTAATTGTCGAGTATCCTCTGTCTCTCGATGTCAAGGAAGCAGAAGCACTGATCGCCTTAGCAAAAGCAAAAAATAAACTGCTGCACGTTGAACACATTGAACTTTTAGGCGGTTGGCATCAAGCTTTAAAACAACATTTAGAGCAGGTGGGTTCTTTGTTTTATGTTCGTCAAAGTACCGTTAAACCTGAAAACCCTGCACCCCGCAAGTGGACTTATAACCATGAACAATTTGGGTTTCCTTTAATGGGGGCGTTATCTCGCTTACATCGTCTAACTGACTTGTTTGGTGAGGTGTTCTCTGTTAACTGTCATCAGCGATATTGGGAAACAGAAACCAACTACTATCAAAGCTGTATCTGTGTAGCGCAGTTGTGCTTTAGTAATGGTTTGTTAGCGCAAGTGATTTATGGTAAAGGTGAAACCATCTGGCTGTCAGAACGCAAGTTTGAAATTCACGGTGAAAAAGGCGGTTTAATCCTCGATGGTAACACAGGAATTTTCGTACAGCCAGAAAAAACAACATTGATAGATATGGGTACTCGTCGGGGATTATTTGCTAAAGATACGACAATGGCATTAGACCATCTTTTTTATGGTAAGCCTTTGTATGTCACCCCAGAACAAAGTTTGTATACTTTAAAAGTGGCAGATGCTACTCGTAAAGCCGCCCAAACAGGTTTAACTATATTTCTAACAAAAGACTAGATAGATGAGAACTGAACAAATTGTTATTTTATCCCAAAGAGAAATAGAAAAAATGCGTCGGGCTGGACGTTTAGCTGCAAAACTGTTACAGCATCTAGAACCGATGGTTAAACCAGGGGTAAGTACCCAGCAACTCAATGATGAAGCAGAAAGATGGACACAAGCACAGGGAGCTAAAAGCGCACCTCTAGGTTATAAAGGTTTTCCTAAGTCAATTTGTACCAGTGTAAATGAAGTTATTTGTCATGGTATTCCCCATGCTAGACAAATTCTCAAAGAAGGGGACATTATTAATATTGATGTGACACCTATCGTTGATGGTTATCATGGCGATACATCTAAGACATTTATCGTTGGTAATACTAGACCCAAAGCGCAGAAATTGGTAGAAGTAACAGAAAAATGTCTTTATTTGGGTATTGCGGAAGTAAAACCAGGGGCGAAAATAGGTGATATTGGTGCGGCTATTCAAGAGTATGCTGAAGCTGAGGGTTTTTCTGTAGTGCGGGAGTTTGTGGGACATGGTATCAGTAATATTTTCCACACAGCACCGGATATTCCCCATTTTGGCACAAGGGGTAAAGGTAAACGGTTAAGACCGGGAATGGTGTTTACCATTGAACCGATGATCAATGAAGGTACTCAGGAAATGGAAATGTTAGCTGATGGTTGGACTGCGGTAACACGCGATCGCAAACTTTCGGCACAGTTTGAGCATACCATTGCTGTAACAGAAGATGGAGTAGAAATACTGACTCTACCAGAATAGGGAACAGGGAACAGAGTTAAAAATCTCGTAGTGTATGAATTTCACGAACAGTTTTGTATCTCATTCAACTGCATACCGTTATAATCATGGAAAAACCTCAGCATCAACCTGGAAAAACCTCCCGTCGTGGTTTTTTGGGCAAGGCATTAACAACAGCTGGTACAGTCATAGCTGCACCTGCAATACTCAACCAGACTAATGTAGCTAAAGAGACTACCCAAGCAAGCACAGGTGAAATGAATATCACACTCAAAATCAATGGAAAGGCAGAATCTTTAACCATTGAACCCCGTGTTACCCTCCTGGATGCTCTCCGGGAAAATATGGGATTGGTAGGTAGTAAAAAAGGCTGTGATCATGGACAGTGTGGAGCTTGTACAGTTCTTATAGATGGACAACGAGTTTATTCTTGTTTGTCTTTGGCAGTGATGCAGGAAGAAAAGGAAATAGTCACCATAGAAGGACTAGCAAAGGGTGATACTCTCCATCCCATGCAAACAGCTTTTATTGAAAATGACAGTTTTCAATGTGGTTACTGCACACCCGGACAAATTTGCGCCTCTGTGGCTCTTGTGGAAGAAGTAAAACGCGGTTGTGGAAGTGCTGTTACGGCTGATTTAAACAAACCACCGCAATTAGCAGAACTTTCAGAAGCGGAAATCAAAGAAAGATTAAGTGGTAATCTTTGTCGGTGTAGTGCTTATAACGGCATTGTCGCCGCAGTGCAACAGGTAACAGGACAAAAACCCCCCTCTCCCAACGCCTATATTATAATCAGTGAATCTCAGGAGGTGCAAGCATCATGAATAACTTTACCTATACTCGCGCTACCTCCCTAAAAGATGCTGTTCAACGAGCAACAAGTGATAAAAATTCCTTGTTTATTGGTGGGGGAACAAACGTAGTTGATCGACTTAAAGCCTTTCTAGATGAACCATCACAACTGATAGATATTTCTCGCTTGCAGATGCAAAGTATAGAAAGGATGACTAATGGTTGGCGGGTGGGAGCTTTGGTAACAAATACAGCATTAGCTGATCATCCAGAAATTCGCAGCAATTATCCTTTTTTATCCAGAGCAATTCTTTCTGGTGCATCACAACAAATCCGCAACGTGGCTACTGTGGGGGGTAATATTTTACAAAGAACTCGCTGTCCTTATTATTACGATACTGCTTTTGCTTGTAATAAACGTAAACCGGGAAGCGGTTGTCCAGCAGCAACGGGGATAAACCGGATGCACGCTATTCTCGGTGCAAGTGAAGAATGTGTAGCTGTGCATCCTTCAGATATGTGTGTAGCTTTGGCTGCTTTAGATGCGGTGGTGGAAGTTGAAGGACCCAAAGGTAAACGACAAATACCTTTTGTGAATTTTCACCGTTTACCAGAAAACACACCCCAAAAAGATAGTAATTTAGAAGCGGGGGAATTAATCACCGCCATTATTTTACCGCCTTTATCCTGGGCTAAATCAGGAGTTTATTTAAAACTGCGCGATCGCACTTCCTACTCTTTTGCTTTAATATCAGTGGCAGCAGCTTTAGAAGTTGCGGGTGACAAAATAAAAGATGTCCGTTTAGCAATGGGTGGAGTCGCACATAAACCTTGGCGTGCTAACGAAGCAGAAAAGTTTTTAATCGGTAAACCTGCGGATATTACCACATTTACCCAAGCTGCAAATATCGCCTTACAAGGAGCAAAACCTTTAGCTCACAACGGTTACAAAATAAACATGACAAAACGGGCAATTCGTCGCGCCCTCATGGTTTCGGCTCAAGGTGGAGGTATAGTATAGTTATGAATAAGGTTATAGGAACAGGCATTAACCGCAAAGATGGACTATCAAAGGTAACAGGTGCTGCAACCTACGCCGCAGAACATCAAATACCCAACTTAGTGCATGGTTATTTAGTCACTGCTAGTATTGCTAAAGGACGGATAAAAAATATTGATACCCAAGCAGCAGCAAAAGCAAAAGGTGTGATAGCGGTTTTTACCCATAAAAACGCCCCGCAAATTTCTCAACCTAGTAACAATTTTATCAACTCCAAAATTTACGAAGCTCGTCTACCTTTAGCAGATGAGCAAATTCATTACGCAGGACAGATCATAGGTTTGGTAGTAGCGGATACCTTTGAAAGAGCTAGAGACGCAGCCCATTTAGTCAAAGTTGAATATATCAAAGATACACCGAGTTTAGACCCGGAAAAAGTCTCCTTGAAAAATGCTCCTTCCATGTTTGGGGGAGAGATGAAATTGGAAAAAGGGAGCTTTGCTACTGGTAATTCTACAGACGCAATGACAGGTGCAGCAGCTAAAATTACAGCCACCTACAAAACTTCCACGGAACTGCACGCACCAATGGAACCTCATGCCATTATCGCCCAGTGGCAAAATTCCAGTTCACTGACTATTTATGAACCAACCCAGTGGGTAGGGGGTAGTCAACGCACCTATTCAGAACTGTTCGGACTAGCACCAGAGCAGGTAAGAATTATTACGCCTTTTTTGGGTGGTGGTTTTGGTTCTAAAGCTTTTCCCTGGCCGCATGGTATTGTTTGTGCAGCAGCAGCACGTAAATTACAACGTCCGCTAAAAGTGGTTCTTAGTCGAAGACAAATGACAGCAAATGCTGGACACCGTTCGCAAACCGAGCAAACAGTGAGTTTAGCTGCTAATGCTGATGGGAGTTTACAGAGCATTGAACATACAGCCAAATCCTATACTTCTGTGGTTGATGTTTTTACTGAACCTTGTACAAATATCACTCCTGTGATGTATGCTACTCCAAATTTGCGAACTCAGCAATTATTGGGAGTGTTAAATGTGGGGACACCGACTTTTATGCGTGCGCCCGGAGAAACCCCCGGTATGTATGCTTTAGAGTCGGCTATGGATGAGTTAGCTTGGGAATTGGGGATAGATCCAGTAGAATTACGGTTAAGGAATGAAACAAAGGAACATCAAAGTAAGAATTTACCTTTCTCTGCTAAACATTTTGCCCAATGTCTGCGGGTGGGTGCAGAAAAGTTTGGTTGGCAAAATAGACCTAAAAAGGTGCGATCGCTCAACCGTGATGGTAAATTGATAGGTTGGGGTATGGCTGCTGCAACTTTTCCGGGTTTACAAAGTACAGCAACGGTAAAAGTGCGGCTTTTAGCTGATGGTACTGCCCATGTTCTCACCAGTGGTAATGATATGGGTACTGGTGCATATACCATTGTGGCGGGTACGGCGGCTGAGTTTTTGGGGCTACCGGTGGAAAAAGTTAAGGTAGAATTAGGTGACTCGTTGTTTCCTAATGGTGGTATTGCTGGTGGTTCGCAAATGACGGCAAATTTGATACCGGCGGTGATGACTGCTTGTGAGGAAGTGCTGAAAACTGCCCAAGCTAAAAATGCTCAGGATGCGTTTGCAAGTTTGCGTCAGTCTCAACGGGCTGCTTTTGAAGCTACGGGTACTTCTGCTGGTAGTGAAGTGGCTAATAAATGGGCTTTTCAGTCTTGGGGCGCTCATTTTTGTGAGGTGAGTGTGGATGAGGAGATCGGGCGTTTACAGGTGACGCGCTGGGTGTCGGTGATGAATATCGGACAGGTGATGAATGCTAAAACTGCCGCTTCTCAGATCCGTGGGGGTGTGATTATGGGTATTGGTCATGCTTTGATGGAGGAGTGTTTGTTTGATCCGAATATCGGTTATCCGGTGGTTTATGATCTGGCTACTTATCATTATCCTACCCATGCAGATATTCCCAGAATTGATGTAACTTTTGTGGGTGAACCTGATTTGAATTTTAACCGGGCTGGGGTGCGTGGTGTGGGGGAAATTGGTATTACTGGTGTTTCTGCGGCTATTTGTAATGCTGTTTATCATGCTACGGGTAAGCGGTTACGGGAGTTACCAATTACACCGGATAAGTTGATTTAGTGCTGTTTGTGTGGGAAATATTTTTTCTCACGCAGAGGCGCAGAGTCGCAGAGGAGGAGGAAGGGAGTTTTTCATAAAGTTGTCGTTGAGTCTTGACAAGATTTTTATGGTGTTGTAGGATTATGTTATGAGTGGAAAAGAGTGCGCCCATATATAACGGGTTGGGAAAAACTCAAGTTTGATTTTTCAAGAGAATGAACCACGAAGAACACGAAGAACACGAAGGTAAGAGAGTTTGAGAGAGTTTTTCTGTGAGTCTGGGAATTTGGCGATCGCATCCTCTAGATCCTAAAATCCTGGACATCCTGATTCAAACTATAAGTTGCCCAGTAAGGCACAATGGGAGTATGCTTGTAGGGCGGGAACAACTACACCTTTTTATTTTGGTGCAAGTATTACCCCAGATTTGGTAAACTATAATGGTAACTACCGTTATGCCGATGCACCAGAAGGTTTAGATCCCCGACTTCTGTAGTAAATTTATGATTTGATGAGAAAATATTGGTAGAAGTCGGGGATCTGGAGATTCAGACAGAAAATGTTAAAATTACTGTATATTGCTTTAGGGTTCAGGTATGACAAACAAGACATTATTAACTATTCAACCTAACCTGTATGAAGAAGATTATTATTTGTGGATAGAAACCACTCTCAAACAAATACAAAATCAAGATATTGAAAATTTAGATTGGCAACATTTAGCAGAAGAGATAGAAGCATTGGGAATTGAACAAAGACGAAAAGTAGAAAGTTACCTGAAGCAGTTATTAATTCATCTTCTGCTGTATTGTTATTGGGAAAGTGAACGAGAATTTTGTCAGCGCGGTTGGAAAAATGAAATTGCTAATTTCCGAGATGAGTTAGAATTTTCTTGTCGTTCAAAAACACTATATAATTATTTTTTGGGTTGTTTAGATGCTGTTTATCTCAAAGCGAAAAGACAAGCAATTAATAAAACAGGTTTACCAAGTGCAACTTTTCCTGAACAATGTCCTTTTACTCCTGAAGAAATTTTAAATAGTGATTATTTTCCTGATGTGATTGTCTGAATCAGGATTTTCAGGATTTGAGGATTTTCAGGATGTGATTGATGAGTTATTTATGGGTGATGAAAGTCCCCCAGAAGCACCACCGATAATAATAACGTTTTGTTTGTGAGAATTATTCATTAGACCTCTCCAAAATAGAATTTAGTAATTTGTAATATGTTGTAGGGGCGAAGCATTTGGGTGATAATTTGACAGAAAAATCAGACATCTCTAGATATCCCAAATGCTTCGCCCTGCCCCCATAAATAAGTTCCATAATTTCTTTTCTGGAGAAGTCTATTGTATTTAATCTTCAGTAATTGGCACTAAACTGTTATACTAAATATTAAATTTATATTCATGATATTTGTTAACATCACAAGATTCTCCAACAATATGAAAGAGATAAATCCTATTATTACATCATTTGTAGACAATCAACATAATAAAGAAGAATTATTTCTGGCAACTGTTGTCAATGTTCAAGGTTCTACCTATCGTCAACCGGGTGCGCGAATGTTGATTACATCATCAGGTAAAATAGTGGGAACTATTAGCGGTGGTTGTTTAGAAAATGATGTCATTGAACATACCCGCTTAATGACGACAGATGAAAAAGCAAAGATCATTACTTATGATACCAATGCTGAGGAAGATATTATTTGGGGTTTTGGTTTAGGTTGTAATGGTGTGGTAGATATTTTAATTGAGCGTATTTATCACGATGATCCTTTGAATCCTTTGGGTTTTATTCATCAATGTTTATCCGATCAACAACCAGGTGTTATTGCTTCTGTTTTTAGTGTTTCTGGTAATATTAATGTTTCTTTGGGAGCGCGTTTAACACTTAATTCTGATGGTTTTGTAAATAGTAATATTTCTGAATTTGTGATCAATAATGCTTTAATCAAAGATGCAGAATTAGTATTAAAAAATCAATCCTCTAGTTTTCATAAATATCAACTTTCTTTAGGTGAGGTAAGTGTTTTTATTGAGTTGATTCAACCACCACCAAATTTAATGATTTTTGGTGCTGGCCGTGATGCGATTCCATTAGCAGAGTTTGCTAAAGCGTTAGGTTGGAAAGTGACAATTTTTGATTGTCGTGCTTTAGAATTAAGTAAAGAACGTTTTATTATGGCTGATGAAATTATTCTTACTCGTCGAGATATTTTACATCAACAATTATCTGTGAATGAAAATTCTCTGGCTGTGGTAATGACTCATAATTATTTTGATGATTTGGCAATTCTCAAACTTTTAATACCAGTTAATATTAAATATTTAGGTTGTTTGGGTTCAAAACAGAGAATTGCTAAATTACTGACAGATGTACAGGAAGCGATGGGAGAATTTAACACTGAAAAATTAGCTAAATTTTATGCTCCTGTAGGTTTAGATATTGGTGCAGATACACCAGAAACTATAGCTTTATCTATTATTGCGGAAATTCAAACTATACTTAAAAATCGCACTGGTGGTTTTTTGAAACATCGGACAAAACCAATAAATCAAAGAAATGAAATTAAGGAAATAGAGATTAATAATTAATTCAGATTTGAGAAAATATAGAAATTAGAAGTTATAAATAAATATGAGCAATTACCAATTACCAATTACCAATTACCAATTACCAAACGTTGGTATTATTATTTTAGCTGCTGGTGCATCAACTCGTATGGGTTCACCAAAACAATTGTTATCCTATCAAGGAGAAAGTTTAGTTAACAAAACTATAAAACAGGCGATCGCTTCTATTTGTCATCCTGTAATGTTAGTATTAGGAGCAAATTCAGAAAGTATACTTTCTCAACTGGAGCAAATTCAACAACCTAATCTTATAATAGTTGAAAATCCAGATTGGCAGTTAGGAATGAGTGCTTCTATTTGTTGGGGAATGACTGCACTTGTAGATAATTATCCTACCATAGAAGCAGTAGTAATTACTGTTTGTGATCAACCTTTTTTAAATGCGGAAATCATTAATAATTTAGTGGAATCATATCATTCTACAAATAAACAAATTATTGCTTGTGAATATGCAGATACATTAGGAGTACCTGTTTTATTTAGTAGAAAATACTTTTCAGAATTAACCAATTTAACGCAGGATATGGGCGCAAGAAAACTCATTAAAATCTATAAAAATGATGTTTTTAGTATTCGCTTTCCTTTAGGTGCAATTGATATTGATACACCACAAGATTATCAAAAACTTCTGGAAAATTGAATTGGGAAATGGTCAGCATTCAGCAGTCAGTAAGACATACTGAAATGCTTCACTCCGCTATCCTGGGTTCAGGATGACTCTGAACTTTCTTGGAAAAATTTCTTGAGGATAGTAATACTTTGTTCTCCATCAGTAGCAGTAGCTTTCATCAGATAATTAAATAATTTATCTGAAAATGGAACACGCAAATGGAAAGTACCATCAGAGTGGAGTTGAATTTTATGACCATCAATAGTCACAGTTGCACCTGGTTCTGTTGAACCATGAATAACTAATTCCGTATCTGCTACAAACCAAAAGTCTTTACCAGGACGACTGAAAATACGAATTTTACCAGAACGAGCTATACACAACCAATCATTATTATTGGTAACATAACCAATTTCAGTCATATAGTCACGATTGCTTGTGGGAATAGCTACATAACAATCACATATTACTTCCTCACATTCATACTGCTGGACCAGTTGAGGAAATTGATAACTGAGATCAATATCAGTCGCATCATAAAGTCGCACTGCCAAAATAGTACCGCCTATTTTTTGTGCTGCTTGTTTCTGAGTTTCCGCAACATACCAAGAAACATAAGCCCATTGGGGAGTGCGAGGTGTGAAAACAATGCTACTGTCTCCACTTATATCTGACCAACTAACAATTTCTGTGGTGTGAGTTTGCGCCTTTGAATCGGATAAGTAATCTTCAAGAATATTATCAGCACTAGCTATGTTTTCTGTATCTGCGTCTATTTCCCAGACTTGATGATTAATAGTTTCTGCGGCTAAATCAGCCTTGATTTCAGCTGGATTTTCAAAGGTATTAAATACTTCTTCTAACTCATTTGATAAATCAGATAGTGATTTTTTGATTTCATCTGTTATTGGACCTAAATCTGAACCTTCGGCTTCTGGTTTTAAGCCTAATAATTCTGATAGAGAAGTTAGAGAAGTTCTAGATTCTGGATCAGAATTTGTTGTCGAAACAGGCGACAATTCCCATAGGGAAGTGTGAGAATCAGCATCCTCTGAATTTGCGGTAACACCGAGTAATTCCCATAGGGAAGTGTGAGAATCAGCATCCTCTGAATTTGCGGTAATACCGAGTGCTTCTGTCAGAGAAACGCTGGCTTCTTTAGCAGATGATTCTGTGATATCATCTAATAATTCTGATAGGGAAATGGTGGAATTTTCCACAGGTGAATTTGCGGTAATACCGAGTGCTTCTGTCAGGGAAACGCTGGCTTCTTTAGCAGATGATTCTGTGATATCATCTAATAATTCTGATAGGGAAATAGTGGAATTTTCCACAGGTGAATTTGCGGTAATACCGAGTGCTTCTGTCAGGGAAACGCTGGCTTCTTTAGCAGATGATTCTGTGATATCATCTAATAATTCTGATAGGGAAATAGTGGAATTTTCCACAGGTGAATTTGCGGTAATACCGAGTGCTTCTGTCAGGGAAACGCTGGCTTCTTTAGCAGATGATTCTGTGATATCATCTAATAATTCTGATAGGGAAATAGTGGAATTTTCCACAGGTGAATTTGCGGTAACACCGAGTGCTTCTGTCAGGGAAACGCTGGCTTCTTTAGCAGATGATGCGGCTGGTTCTTCTAGTAATTCTAATAGAGAACTGCTTAACTCATCTGTTGAAAATTCTAAATTATTCAATGATACTGCTGGAATATTTGTAACTGCTCGATAGGGAGTATTCACAACAGCTACTGGTGCTTCTGTATCCCATACCACTTCGCCACAATCTAGAGCAATTGTTTTATCTGTAAAAGGGTTTGTTACCTTTGTTCTTGTGTTTGTGGATTTTGCCGTTACTATGTTTAAAGTACCAGTTAAGGTTTCTGATTCAGTGACAGTGGAATTGTTTTCTGAATTGGAGATGATTGAGTTTGTGTTTTGATGAGATTGTGATGTACCGTTAGTGAGCGTGTTGTGGTTAATAGGGGAAGTAGTGCTGTATTCGTCAGGTATTGTGAGTATGGTTTCGGTAATTGATGCACCACCATTTGATGTTTCTAATAAAGATATTTTTTTCTCTGCTGATTGTTGTTTTCTCTTTAACCACCAAGCAACAAAGCCTCCTAAACCAACAATGGGCAATAAAGAAAAGACAATCAAAAATTCTGCATTTCTATTTGCCAAAGGATTGACAAACTGCTGATTACCGGAATTATTTGTAGTAGGTAAAGATTCTGTTTGTAAAGAATTGACTACATTGGGATTTTCAAAGGATACAGTAGTATCTACAGTATCTACAGATTGAGCCACTGGTGTGGAATTGGTTGCAGTTTCTAAAGTAAAACTTTGTAATGCACTGGCAGCGATCGCAGATGCTTCTGCATCTCTAGCTGTTGCGATCGCTTTCTTTCCTACAGATGCGGTAGTAAAACCCAAAAAACTAGCTACTGTCGGGCTAGGATTTTGCTTGTAAACATAAACCAAAGGCTGGGAAAAGGGATATTGAGATTCATTCGCTGTAAATCCTTGGATTTTGAGAGTTCGCACATCTGGTAATTTTGATACCTGATTAGCTCTCGCATAACTAATACCATCAGTGCCTAATTCTTTGACAATCAGGGCAGTTTTATCCTCAGCTATTTGTGTAGCGTTAGCACCAGTCCCAAATTCAGCAGATTTAAAGACTGGATAATTGCGAAAAGAATTACGAATATCGCCATTTAGGGGGCGATCAATCAAGCGAATTTTACCAGGTGCGCCTCCAAGTTCTGACCAATCAGTAATTTCACCCCGAAAAATCTTGGCAAATTGTTCAATAGTCAAACCACCCTGGAAAGGATTGTTTGCACCAACAATAATGGCAATTTTTTCTCTGTATAAGCGAATTTGTTCTAAACCTTGAGCTTTTTCTGCTGGGGTTAGTCCACGAGCGATCGCTGCTATATCAATTTCACCATCTAGCAACGCTTTGAGTGCCGCATCAGTACCATTAACTCTAATTTCTACCTCTGTACCAGAAAACTGTTTCTCAAAACTATCTTTCAGGCTTTGGTTGATCATTACCAAACTCATTGAGCCATCAATCCGCACCCTGGTTCCATTTTCTACTGTTTGCGGTAATGGGAAAGTAGAAACATCAGTTGTTGATTCTGCTAGTACAGGCAATGATCCCAAAACATTTGCTGCCAGTGGGGTGGTAGCTAAGGCTAGTGATAAGGCAAGATGAAGGACTATACTATCGTTTTTCTCTTGTTTCCACATACACACTTTATCAAGGTAAAATAAATAATCAAGCAGTCCAGCTATCAAAATACTGTTTTTGTAGAGGAGACGGGCTAATTATACATCCTTATCCCCAGTAACTTCAGTTACCTAAAAAATTCTATACTGCTGTGTGACTGGGTTGATATAACAGTATTTTTTATTATTGTTGATTTTGGGAAATATTGCCCATCACAGCTTAAATCCAAAATCACTCAGGCTTTCATGGCAAGGGGTTTAGCATTGCTAAACCCCTACTATAGCTGTATACAGAGTAGTTAGGTTTTGCTGAATAAACATGAAAAGATTATAGGTAAAGGGTCTTAGCCTGCTGGAAGTTAAAAAAGTGCAAGCTTTTATGAGGTGGCAACTGAAAAACCTTGCACTTAATTCCTACTTAGGGTTTGCTGAAAAAGTCCCTTCGTTGAGGCAGGGAATAGGGAATAGGGAATAGTTTTAGCTATCTGTTATCCCCAGATTTTCTAATTTATGAGACCCAAAATGCACAGTTTTTAAGGTATACCCTTCAAAAATCTTGCACTTTCTTTCCTCCTGATCAGCCTCAAACCTTTGATTTACGAGTATTTTGGGTTTATTCAGCAAGCCCTACTTAAAGAAAAAATCGTTCCTATCCAACTCTTGAAACTGTTCCCTGTTCCGTGTCTCCACGACAAGACTTTTTCAGCAAACCCTAGTTAGGACATCTTAGGACATCTATTGTCAGCGCAGCAGGGTTTTACTCCAGCCTCTTGCCTTCGTTAACTTGCTACTATATGCTTTCCTAGATTTATTTTGTTTGCAGAAATTTGTCCATTTTCTTAGTTTCTTTTTTCTCCTCTGTTTTCTCAGAGGCAGATAATAAAGATGTGTCAATCAAAGGTAAGATAATTTTCACAGTTGTACCCTGGTGCAAACCCAAACTCTCAAGGGTAATTTTTCCCCCCATCAGTTCGATTAAGTTGCGGGAAATTGCTAATCCTAGTCCAGTACCTTCAAACTTGCGTGTAGTTGTTCCATCCACCATGACAAAGGGACGAAATAATTTATTTTGTTGGTCTGGATCAATACCTATACCTGTATCTTGAACCGCAACAATAACATGAGATTTACCACCTTGCTGCTGAATCTTGGTACTGATAATAATGCTACCTTTATCGGTGAATTTTGTCGCATTACCAATAATATTAATTAGCACTTGTTTGAGTTTAACCTCATCTGCCTTAACAGGAATGATTTCATTACCTATATCACATTTTAATTGCAGTCCCTTTTGTTGGATATTCACTGATTGTAAATTAATAAGTTCTAATAATAATTGACGCAATTCTAAAGGAGCAATTACTACCGATAGTTTGCCAGCTTCAATTTTAGAAATATCGAGTAAATCATTAATAATACCTAATAAATGAATAGCTGTATCATCGGCTCGCTTGAGAAATTCTAATTCTTCTTCTCGATCATCACATAAACCATCTCTCACTAAACGCACACAGTTAATAATAATATTCAATGGATTCCGCAATTCATGGGAAGTTGTGGCTAAAAACTGACTTTTAACAACATTAGCTGATTTGGCTTCTTTCCAAGCTATTTCTAATTCTTCTGCCCATGCTTTGAGTCGTTCTAACATTTGATCTAATGCTTGAGCAAGTTGATTAAATTCCTTGATTTTAAAGTTACGGGGTATGGGTTGTACGGCATGGTGACTATGAATATTTAAAGCGTAGTCTCTGAGTTCTTCCACAGGACCTGCTAAATAGGGTACTAAATAGAAAGATGCTAACAAACTCGCACCTATTAAACCAACTGTTAAGACAATAAGAATAAGTTTGATTTCATCTAAACCTAGCAGTGCATCTTGAACACTAACGACAGCTAAAATAATCCATTTTTGTTGTTGCTGTTGTGTAATGGGATTAGGAATTGCTGTATACCCTGCAACTGATTCATTACCGTCGCTAAAATTAAAATTTAGGGAATCATTATTTCCCTTAATGGCATTTTTAATTACACTTTGTATTTGTTGAGAATCTGAGTATTTTTTAATATTAGTTCCTATTGTTTCCGGTGATGGATGTGCCAAAATATTCCCATCTTCAGCAATGACTACCAAAGAACCGATTAAAGAACCTTGCTTATTTTCAATTTGTCGGTGCAATGTAGTTTTTATAATTAAGGCGTAAGCTAAATTTCCTCGTTGGTTATAAACTGGGGCTGATAAAAGCAATTGTAATTGATTTTCTGGCTCACGTTTGCCAGTTGTTCCTGGTTTTGGTGGGGCAATTAATGTAATTTGGATTTCATCATTTGTAAATGACAATGGCTGTTCAATAATGGTCTGATCACCACAGCTACTAGCAATAATTTGATTTTTGCGAGCGTTTTTTTGCAGATGTTTGAGTTGAATACAATCAATTTTATTCGGTAATTGCTGGGCTAATTTGGTGATGAATTTTTCAGCTTGAGTAGCTGAACCTGACTGAATTACTTTTGTCTGACTAGCACTGAGTAAATTTGTCTTTAATGTGGCGATCGCATCAGTTATTTTTTCACCTTTATTAATAGCACTGTCTGTTAAGTTTTGCCGTGCAGTGTTCAAAAGGCTGGAACGTGCCTTATTGAGTGCTGCCATTTCCCCAATTAATAAAACTGGGACAAATACCAGCAATATCCTGGTTACTAAAATTCTTCTAAAGGAGGATTGACGGTACTTAGCCATCGCTTGTCTCACTCCGTATCTGCAAACCACAAGAATAACAATATGTCATTAGATGGGATAAATGAGACATTTTTGAACGAAGATAGGAGGCATGGAACAGAAGGTAGAAGTCATGATCAGGCACACCAGGAAAAACAAATTGCCGTCTCTGATGCCATTTTATTTGGTGGGGGTACTCTTTGTGCCTACGATACAACACTTACTGTCTCGCATCCAACACTGCTGCAACAAAGAAAAACAGAAAATAAATCTCTCCAGCCCATTCATTTAGTGCTTTCAAGTTCTGGAAACCTGAATCCGGATATTAAATTCTTTCCACAACCAGTTCAACCCTGGTTACTGACAACTACCGCAGGGGCGAATTTTTAGCAAGGATTATAAGGACGATTAAGTAAGTTATACAAAATACATTTTATAGTTAGGAGAGGGAACAGGGAACTGGTGACTGGGGATTGGGGACTGGGGACTGGGGAAGAAAATTTTAGATTTTAGATTTTAGATTGGATTTAACAAAAACAATCCAAAATCCAAAATCCAAAATCCAAAATCCAAAATCCAAAATAAATAACTCCTGCTTCCTGCTGTAATCAAAATAGATATTCACAACCACACGATGGTAAAACCACTCAAATCTAACTATTCTGTAGTTTGGACCAATAAAATTGCCGAAGTTCCTCAAACAGCCTGGGATGCTTTGGCTATGCCACTAAAAACTCCGTTTTTAGAATGGGATTGGTTGAATAATATGGAAACCTCCCATAGTGCTACAGCTAACGCTGGTTGGTTGCCAAATCACCTGACTTTATGGCGAGATAGAACATTAATTGCTGCTGCTCCACTTTATCTTAAAGGGCATAGTCAAGGGGAATTTGTTTTTGATCATCAATGGGCTGATTTAGCTTATCGTATTGGTGTAGAGTATTACCCCAAAATGTTGGGAATGTCGCCATTTACCCCGGCTGAAGGCTATCGCTTTTTAATTTCTCCTGGTGAAAATGAAGCAGAAATTACGGCAATGATGGTACACGAAATTGATGCTTTTTGCATCCAAAATAATATTTCTGGCTGTCATTTTCTGTATGTTGATCCCCAATGGCGGCCTGTGTTGGAAAAACAAGGTTTCACGGCTTGGTTACACCATAGCTATATTTGGGAAAATGCTGATTTTCAAGGTTTTGATGATTATTTAAAAGTATTCAATGCTAACCAAAGGCGGAATATTAAAAGAGAACGCAAGGCGGTAGAAAAGGCTGGTTTACGACTGCAAGCTGTCACTGGTGAAGAAATTCCTAAGTCGCTGTTTCCGTTAATGTATGAATTTTATGCGGATACCTGTGATAAGTTTGGTTGGTGGGGTAGTAAGTATCTGACCAAGGGATTTTTTGAAAGTTTATATCATAATTATCGTCATCGGGTGGTATTTTTCGCTGCTTATAATGATGAAAACCAGCGTCAACCTGTGGGGATGTCATTTTGTTTATTTAAGGATGATAAACTATATGGTCGCTATTGGGGCAGTTTTCAAGAAATAGATTGCTTACATTTTGATGCTTGTTATTATGCACCGATTGAGTGGGCGATCGCTCACGGTATCCAAACTTTTGATCCCGGTGCAGGGGGAAGACATAAGAAACGGCGCGGTTTTCCAGCTAAACCTAATCACAGTCTACACCGATTTTATAATAATCGTTTAGGACAAATCTTACGTCCTTATATTCTAGAAGTGAATCAAATGGAAGAGGAGGAAATGAAGGCGATCAATGCAGAGTTACCTTTTAGTCAAAATAATCGTTAAAAAATCTGGTTAAAGAATTACACTGGAATTGTAATGTAAAAAACTCTGGAAATAATTTCTTTTTTTAGCATGACTATGGATTTAATACTTGATGATTTAACGGCAATTGATGATAAACTTTCCCAACGTCATATTGATCTTGATCCCAGTGGCTATTTCATTATTTACATTGACCGCAATGAACGGTTAATTTATGCCAAACATTTTACAAATATAATTGATGAACGTGGTTTGGCTGTAGATCCAGAAACTGGTAAGGTGATTCCGGCACGGGGTAAGGTAGAAAGAACTCACACAACCGTATTTAGCGGCCGCACTGCCAAAGAATTGTGTGTGAAAATTTTTGAAGAAACTCAACCCTGTCCTGTGACTTTCTTTGACCATGCTGCTTATTTGGGAAGGGAATTTGTTCGCGCTGAAGTTGCTTTAGTGACAGGTCAGGAATACGTGCAAGATTAAGGACAGTTATTAGTTATCAGTGATCAGTTATTCTGATCACTGATCAAAAAATTAAGCCCTCAGATGAACTAAACATCAAATTCTGCGTCAAGGAAAATATCAGTATTTGTAGAGGTAAAGTTATGTCATCACAACCGTTGCGGTATTTATTTTTCAGTGGTTTGAGTTTATCCTTATTGATCGGTAACTCCGTGGCTTTTGCTCAAACTGATAGTGTTGTTGTTCCCACTGTACCATCAGGCTCAACAACAACAGTACCATCAGGTTCATCCACCAATATACCCACTTCCACCCCCGTGGATACTAGCACCAGATTTAGCTGTCAATCTTACAATGGTAGATATACGGTAATGTATCAACCCCAAAGCCAACCCGGTCAATTTTTTGCTTGGGCAGCACCTCAAGCATTAGGAGGTGGTTGGAGTCCGCAAAATCGTTGTCAGGCGATCGCCCAACGCTTAGAATTATACCGTCCAGATGGACTGCAAGAACTGCAAATAGCCAGAGAAAATAACGAAAATATTATTTGTGTCACCACCGAAGCTAACCCCGGTTGTCGCATTGTTCTGACAGTACCACGAAATAAAGACCCCTACGCTATCCGCAGTAGTATCTTCAGCAACTTAACTACCGCAGACAACGGACAGCAAACTATAGCCGTTAACACCTACACTAATCGTCATCCAGGAGGAGTCAACGAACTGTACAATTTAGGACGTAGACTTTTAGGAGATAAAAATACTGTTAATTCTTCAAACAATGGCATTAATTTAAAACCTTTTTTAGCTCCTGAAGATGGTGGTACAGCTACACAATTACGAAATGGAGTATCAATTGGTAGTCCGTCTCAACCACAAAAACAGACCATCTTAAATCCTCGTTTATTCCGTTGATCAATATCATTATAGCATTTACCAAGCTAGTGAGGTACAGAGTTTTTGATCTTAGGGAATTGGGAATTGGGAATTGGGAATTGGGAACAGTAAATAAATTAGGGTGTACCTCATGAGACTGGGAAACGCTATATACATCTGTTGGTAATTCAATGTGCATTATTTGAAACCCGTTCTAGGGACAATTCATGAATTGTCCCTAAATTCATTTTCTCCAGAGGTTTATTAAGTGACACTTAAATATGCAAAAATCATAAAATTTTGCAAATTTAGACACCGAGAAACTTAAATTACTATACTTTAAAAGTATGCACTTTTTGAGCCTAAAAATGGTGATTATGACTTCAAATGTTACTGCTATTTTTTTTGATGGTGTGTATACAATAACGTTTAAAAAAATGGATTTTCGCTTCCTACCTTCCTTTGTAAAATAAACGTGAATATAATTTAGTTATATAAACAAAATATCTCAATTTATTATATATAGTCGTAGGCAGGATGATCACATCAATTTATGATACAAGTCTTAGTAAAATAGAGTTTTAGTCCTCAATTCTGCTATGGTAATCCTACCCCATTTTTGAGAAAATATGTAGTAAAAATCCTTGCTTTATAAGGATTTGAGGCTTTATTAACTCTCAATGTTCATATAGGATTGATTGCTATATATAACAATCATATTTGATTTGGCAGAATAAATCAGTATAGCTTGATTCTTTATTTTATTTTCCCTATTTGCCGTTAATAGTTCCTTAAAACCTGTAATTTTGTAACTTCTCACTATGATAATTGCTGTATAAATTGATAATTTGCAACTAATATAACAGTTTACAAGGATTTTTAATCAACATCAATAAATCCTTGTTTACATTATTGGCATCTATTATTTGGACTAGCTTAAAATTCAAAAAAACTATATAAAAAATGGATAAGAAAAATATGAAATTCTTGTAAAAGGTTCATTTTAGTTATTGTCCATAAAAAGTTTTTAGATTAAATGAAGGAACTAGAAACAGGAAAGCAATATTTGTCAAAAGCTCACAGTCAAAGGATTTAACCACAATGACAATGGGCTGGACAAATACTGCAATTTGAATTTGTTTCAATTTCACTTTACCATTTTATTAAGGTATAGACAATGTCAGATAAAATCTTTGGGGATGATGCCAATAATGTCCTATATGGTGGCGGTGGTAACGATACTATCTACGGACAAAGAGGCGATGATACTCTGTACGGACAAGAAGGTAATGACACTCTCATAGGTGGTACAGGTGCTGATATTCTCATCGGTGGAAATGGTAACGATACCTATGTTGTTGATAACTCAGGGGATCAAGTCATTGAAAATGCTAATGAAGGCACAGATACAGTCGTCTCATTTATCAGTTATACCCTGGGAAATAATTTAGAAAACCTTGCTTTAATAGGTAACGAAAATATCAACGCTACAGGTAACGAACTGAATAATGCATTCTTGGGTAATGATGCTAATAATGTCTTAGATGGTGGACTGGGTAACGATAGTCTGTACGGACAGGGAGGTAATGACACTCTCATAGGTGGTGAGGGTAATGACTACCTCGATGGTGGTATAGGTGTTGATAGTCTCATCGGTGGAAATGGTAACGATACTTATGTTGTTGATGGCTTAGGGGACGTAGTCATTGAAAATGCTAATGAAGGCATAGATGCAGTCATATCATCTATCAGTTATACCCTGGGAGATAATTTAGAAACCCTCATTTTAACAGGTCAGAACAATCTCAACGGAACAGGTAATAACCTAAATAATACACTCTTTGGGAATGATGTTAATAATGTCCTAGATGGTGGACTTGGTGATGATACTATCTATGGACAAGCAGGTAATGACACTCTCATAGGTGGTGAGGGTAATGACACTCTCATAGGTGGTACAGGTGCTGATAGTCTCATCGGTGGAGTTGGTAACGATATCTATGTTGTTGATGAATTAGGGGACGTAGTCATTGAAAATGCTAATGAAGGCATAGATACAGTCATATCATTTATCAGTTATCACCTGGGAGATCATTTAGAACGTCTGTCTTTGATAGGTGAGAACAATATCAACGGTGCAGGTAACGACCTGAATAATGCCATGTTGGGTAATGATGGTAATAATTTCCTAGATGGTGGCAGAGGTAACGATAATCTGTCTGGACAGGGAGGTAATGACACTCTCATAGGTGGTGAGGGTAATGACACTCTCACAGGTGGCGTTGGTATGGACGCTTTCCGTTTCACTAGTTTAGATGGAGGAATTGATACAATTACCGATTTTGAATCTGGAACAGATCAAATTCAAATAGATAGCAATGGTTTTACTGGTTTAGCAATTGGTCAATTAAGCGCCGAAGCTTTTACTTCTGGCGCAGGTGTGACTTCAGCTACTAGCAGCACCCATAGATTTATTTTCAACACTACCAATGGTGATTTATTCTTTGATGCCGATGGTGATGGTGCTGGAGCTAGTGTGAAGATCGCAACTCTGAGTAATTCTGCTAGTTTGAGTCACTCTGATATCTTTGTGAATATCAACGTTACAGGTAACGACCTGAATAATGTGCTGTTGGGTAATGATGATAATAATGTCTTAGATGGTGACAGTGGTAACGATAATCTGTCTGGACAAGGTGGTAATGACACTCTCATAGGTGGTGAGGGTAATGACACTCTCACAGGTGGCGTTGGTATGGACGCTTTCCGTTTCACTAGTTTAGATGGAGGAATTGATACAATTACCGATTTTGAATCTGCAACAGATAAAATTCAAATAGATAGTAGTGGTTTTACTGGTTTAGCAATCGGTCAATTAAGCGCAGAAGCTTTTACTTTTGGCGCAGGTGTGACTTCAGCTACTAGCAGCACCCATAGATTTATTTTCAACACTACCAATGGTGATTTATTCTTTGACGCTGATGGTGATGGTGCTGGAGCTAGTGTAAAGATCGCCACTCTGAGTAATTCTGCTAGTTTGAGTCACTCTGATATCTTTGTGATTTAGTAAAATCCCTAGTTATATCATGTCCGGTTCAATACTTAATATCTGTTGAGGTTGGTAATTGGTTAGGACTTACGCAAGATATGACTAAAAACCTTATTCTTGCGTAGGGGTAATTCATGAATTACCCCTACTTTCGTTTCCTTTTGCGTAAGTCCTGTTGGTTATTGGTAGTTGGAAACAACAATTAAAACAATTATTCACCAATCCGTTATATTCTAAGTAATTACCAGGACTTGATGCTATTCAGGGTATATTTTGATGATAGGTTAGGATCTTTCTCAAGATCACGGTTAAAAGTTCTGTTTTTGGATTATAGGTTTAATTAGGGTTGGCTGAGTAGATTTGTCTCGGCCAGCCCTAATTACTACAACTGTTCCTGAAACTGGGATTGACAATTTATTTTTTCCATAATCAGGTAAAATTTATAAGTTTTTTGACTTAAATGCCAGTTTGAGGTTGCAATTTCCCAAAATTGTGATAGCTTGGTACGATATCCTTAAATACTAATACCTCTATTAGTGAGCTATACAAAAGTGTATTAGTTTACTGTATTAGTCTACTGTAGGAGTATTTATTGGCTATATGTGCTATGAACCTATAGAAAAAGGACTGAAGTAGAAAAACCAGTGATAAAAAGAACATTGTTTTAAACCAGAGATCAACGGAACATAATCTAGTTTTAATGTAGTTGTAATAACAATTGAGACAGGTAGTAAATTTACTGGCAAGTGATATGAATCCAGTGCTGCAATTTGGCGATCGCATAATAACAGCCCCAGAAGTTCTACAACTACTGGGGAAACACCAATTAGTACCACCATTACTGAAAGAGGTAGTAATTGATCAAGCGATCGCAGAAATTGAATGTACACCACAGGAAGAAAAACAAGCCTGTGAACAGTTAGTGCAACAATATCAAGGAAAACAAGAACAGGGAATCAGTACCGAACAGTTGAATAGTATAGCTATTCGCCAACTGAAACTGGAAAAGTTCAAAGAAGCAAGTTGGGGACAAGATTTAGACTCCTACTTTTACCAGCGCAAACCCCAGTTAGATCGAGTCATATATTCCCTGATCACTACTTCTGATCTGGGAATAGCCCAAGAAATATACTTCCGCATCCAAGAAGGAGAACAATCTTTTGCTCAAGCAGCAAGAGAATATGCTCAAGGTCCAGAAGCCCAAACAGATGGTTTAGTAGGTCCTGTGGAATTACAATCTCTTCATCCGATGTTGGCGAGAGTCTTATCTGTAAGCCAACCACAGCAACTTTCACCACCTACTCAAATAGGAGAATGGATAGTAATTGTCAGGCTAGAAAAACTACTACCGGCTCAGTTGGATCGGCAAATTCGTCAAAGATTGCTGAATGAGCGGTTTCAGACTTGGCTGCAAGGGCAAGTAGCTCCACAAAACTGGCAAATTAAACTATCAGAAGATATGCAATGACAACAGGTAATAGGTGAAAGATTAAAACGTCCTTGATTATATCATTTGCATGATAAAGATACCTAATCATATAAGTCAGGGATGAGTAAAAAGCCAACTTACACATTTGGGAAGGCTTCCAGCACAAAAAAAATCCAAGGTGTAAAAATTCTAGAAAGAGTTTGTGCAGCTTTTTCTAATCCATGAATCCCGGATAAATAACAAACAGCAGATTATTAAATCGAATAAATATGAATTATAATAGCGAATCCTTTGATCAATTTCTCCAGAGTATTGCAGGATTTGATCAACTATCAGCCCAGGAAAGACGCAATTTACTATCACAACAACAAGCTCTACGCTATCGCATAGGACAAAAAATCATTGGTAAAGAAAAACTACCAGATAGAATAGCAATTCTGTACGAGGGAAAAGTGAGACTGTTGGGATATCACCCCCAAACCCAATTACCAATTACCCTGAAAATCCTAGAACCAGGAGCAATAATTGGGGAAATTAGTTTGATGCGGCAGATTGCTTGTGAAACAGCGATCGCATCCACAGAAGTGATTTGTTTAACCTTGAGTACAGCAGATTATTTAAGTCTATTACGCCAAAATCAGGGCTTTGCTAATGATCGTCAAAACTGTAGTGACATCTCAGAAGTATTTGATATTCTCAGCCCACTGTTAGCACAACAAGCTAATGCCAATTTAAATCTCAAAGACATCAGTCAAGAAATTTTATCAGAGGCAAAAATTCATTACCTACCACCAGGAAAATCCTCTTTTACACAACTAGAAAGTGATAAAATTTGGTTTGTTAGTGGTGGTACAGTAGCTAATTTTCCCCCTAATTCTCCGTTAGAATCTAGTCATACTAGAGGAATGATCGAAGTAACAGGGAGCAGTCCAGCACGGTTATTAGGTATCAATCCCCCAGATTTATCATTCCTCAATCCAGAACTAGTAGAGGCAGAACTAACATATAATCAACAACAAAACACAGATGAAATAGAAATTCCCTACGCCACAGTAGAAGAAGTTATCCCTTCCCAACGCCAAACACCATCAGAGAAAAAACACCACCAACAATACCCATTTTTTCGTGGACAGGGAGAAATAAATTCTACCTTGGCTTGTTTGCAAATGCTGGCCAAGCATTTACAAGTTCCCTTGCGTAAAGAAGTAGTACGTCGGATTTTAAATGACAACATTAAACGTCATGGTAATATATCCCTTCAACTTTGTGCTTATGTGGGAGAATTAATTGGACTGAGATCCCAATTAGTAGATATTCCCGCCACTGCAATTACACGCATTCCTACACCAGCACTAATTCAATATCAAGATAGCTATGCTGTGATCTATGCAGTAGATGAAAATACAGTAGTTTTAGCTGTGCCATCAAAAGGAATAATTAATTGCAAACCAAGCAAACTACTGGAAGAAATAGCAACTGATGAAACAACATTACAACCACAACTGCGGGTATTACTTCTCGGTGCTACCCAAGAAACACCGCAACAACGCTTTGGTTTAAGTTGGTTTTTACCTTATCTATCACGTCACCGTCGGGTATTAATAGAAGTCTTTATCGCTTCCTTTTTCGTCCAATTAGCTGCTTTAGCTAATCCTCTGGTGATTCAATTAATCATTGATAAAGTCATCGTTCAAAATAGTATTAATACCCTGAATATTTTAGGGGTGTTATTATTAGCAGTGGGTGTATTTGAAGCAATACTAACTACATTGCGGACATACTTATTTGTGGATACAACCAACCGCATTGACATGAGCTTAGGGTCACAAATTATTGACCATTTACTCAGATTACCTTTACGTTATTTTGAACGTAGACCTGTGGGTGAACTAGCAACTCGCATCAATGAATTAGAAAATATCCGTCAGTTTCTCACAGGGACAGCTTTAACAGTGGTATTAGATGCAGTATTCTCGGTGGTTTATATCATCGTGATGCTGTTTTATAGTTGGCAATTAACTTTAGTGGGTTTGGGAACAATTCCCCTATTTGTGGTGATTACATTAATTGCCGCCCCCACGGTGAGCCGACAATTACGTACCAAAGCAGAACGTAATGCAGCAACTCAATCTTATTTAGTGGAGGTAATGTCAGGTATTCAAACAGTAAAGGCGCAAAATATTGAATTGCGATCGCGTTTTTCCTGGCAAGAACGTTATGCTCGGTTTGTATCCGCAGGTTTTAAAACAGTCATCACTTCCACTTTAGCTAATTCTACCAGTCAATTTCTCAACAAAATCAGCAGCTTATTAGTTTTGTGGGTAGGAGCTTATTTAGTATTAAAAGGAGAATTAACATTAGGGGAATTAATCGCCTTTAGAATTATTTCCAGTTATGTGACTAGTCCTATTTTGCGGTTAGCACAACTTTGGCAAAACTTCCAAGAAACTGGTTTATCTTTAGAGCGATTAAGTGATATTGTGGACACACCCCAAGAAGCAGAAACAGACAAAGATAATATTCCCTTACCTGGGATCATGGGTGCTGTTAAATATGAAAATGTTTGCTTCCGCTTTGCTCCCAGTGGACCACTGCAACTAAACAATGTGAGTCTTGATTTTCCCTCTGGTACATTTGTCGGTATCGTCGGACAAAGTGGTTCAGGTAAAAGCACAATGATGAAATTACTGCTAAGACTTTATAACATCGAGTCTGGCAGAATTTTGATTGATGGTTATGACATCAGCAAAGTAGAACTTTATTCAGTACGCAGACAAATTGGGGTTGTACCGCAAGATCCGCTTTTGTTTGATGGTACTGTAGAAGAAAATATTGCATTGACTAATCCTGATGCAACTACAGAAGAAATTATCGAAGCGGCCAGGATAGCAGTTGCCCATGAATTTATCATGAATTTGCCCAATGGTTATAACACCAGAGTAGGGGAAAAAGGTTCTAACCTTTCAGGAGGACAAAGACAGAGGATAGCGATCGCTCGTTCCATTTTACAAAAACCTAAATTATTAGTTTTGGACGAAGCTACCAGCGCCTTAGATTATCCCACAGAAAGACAAATATGTCTGAATTTAGCTAGAGCTTTTCAAGGTAAAACAGTCTTCTTTATTACTCACCGTCTCAATACTGTTAGTAATGCAGATACAATCGTTGTTATGGATGGCGGTAGGGTGATAGAACAAGGTAATCATCAAGAATTAATGACTGCTAAAGGTCATTATTTCTACCTATATCAACAACAAGAAGTTAATTTGTAATTAGTTATTAGTTATTAGTTATCAGTTATCAGTGGGAATAGGGAATAGGGAATAGGGAATAGGGGAAGAAAATTTTAGATTTTAGGTTTTAGATTTGAGTTAAGAAAAACAATCCAAAATCCAAAATCCAAAATCCAAAATTAATAACTCCTGACGCTAAAATTCAAAATCTAAAATCCAAAATCTAAAATCCAAAATCTAAAATTGTTATGACTCAACATAATGGTAATCATATCAACGGTAACGGTAATGGCAACGGAAAAAAACAAAGTAGTGTACAGTTGCTGACATCTGCCAAAAAAGCAAGAACAGACTCTTTAAATTCTGTAGCTTATCAAGATAGTTTTGAACACTCTATAGTTTTACGTCAATCACCAGTTTGGTCACGTACCATAATGATCACTCTGATGGTTGTAGCTTGTTTTGGAGTGGGTTGGGCTTATTATGCCAAAATTGAACAAGTAGTTCCCGCGACCGGTCAGTTAAAACCAGAGGGAACAGTAAAAGAAGTACAAGCTCCTATTAGTGGTGTTGTCAAATCTGTTTATGTGAAAGATGGACAAGAAGTAAAGAAAGGAGACTTGCTCTTAACATTTGAATCCGTTGCCACCTTAGCTGAGTTAAATTCCTTAAACAAGATTCGTGCTGCTTTAATTAAAGAAAACGATATTTATCGTCGCTTGATGAGTGCAAGTAACGGTATCACCTCAGAATTGAATTTTTTAAGCAGTAACTTGCCACCAGAAACAGCTTTTCTCCTGAAAAGTCGAGCCTCATTAGTCGCTGACAATGATTTATTGCGTTCTCAATTAAGAAATTCTACACCAGGAATAAGTGGTGGAATTGATGAACAACAACGCCTCCTAGCTGCCAGAAAAGAATTAGAATCTCGGTCTAATGCAGCACAATTAGAAGTTGAAAAAATCAGAAAGCAACTATCGCAAACCAAAGTCAAGATCAAAGATACTCAAAATGGTTTAGCAATTCAACAACAAATTTTAGATAAAGTCAAAACCCTAGCAGAAGAAGGGGGAATTTCTCAATTACAATATCTGAATCAGCAACAACAAGTACAAACTCTGAAAGCAGAAATAGAACAATTGAGAGAAGAAGAAAAACGTCTAGAGTTTGATATTCAAAAATCACAGCAAGAAGTAACGAATACTGTAGCGGTGACTGATAAAAATGTTTTAGATCAGATAGCCAATAATAAAAAGCGAATTGCGGAAATTGACAGCCAATTCATGAGAATTATTTTGGAAAATGAGCAAAGATTGGCAGATGTTAATAGCAAGATATCCCAAACTCAGTTAAATGTTAAATATCAAGAACTTCGCGCTCCTGTAGCGGGGATAGTATTTGATCTACAAGCAAAAAATCCTGGTTTTGTCGCTAATTCCACTCAGACATTATTGCAGATTGTACCTAATGATAAATATGTAGCGGAGGTATTTATCACCAATCAAGATATTGGTTTTGTGCGGGAAGGAATGAATGTAGATGTGAGAGTTGATTCTTTTCCTTTTAGTGAGTTTGGAGATATTAAAGGTAAAGTGATTAATATCGGATCGGATGCTTTACCTCCTGATCAGACTTATCAATATTATAGATTTCCAGCGAAAGTTAGTTTAGATAGTCAGACGATAAATGCTCACGGTAGAAACATTCCTGTACAGTCGGGGATGTCTATTACTGCTAATATTAAGGTGCGTGAGGAACGGAGTGTGTTGAGTTTATTTACGGAGATGTTTACTAAGCAGGTTGAGAGTTTGAAAGAAGTTAGATAAATGGTGATGGGTGATGGGTGATGGGTGACTCCCTTGCTACCCATGCCACCCATACTTGCCATGCTTCATGTCTGTTAATAAAGAATTTGTAATTGAATTATGAAAATATGATTTAAATATCCTCAAAAAACGCCTCAGAACTTCCATATTAAAAAAACTCAAATAAAATATTTTTGAAATCATAATTATATGGCTAAAACAAGCATATTCAAATTGTATGAAAAATGCTACCGGAAATATGAAAAGCATTTTATTTTTACATCCCAACTTCCCCGGACAATTTCGCCACTTAGTTAAAACTTTAGGACAAGATCAGAATTATCAAGTGGTATTTGCCACAAATAATCAACAAGGACATATACCAGGTGTACAGAAAGTAATTTATCAGCCTTCCCGCACAGTAGCAAGTCAAACACATCATTATATTCGCAATTTAGAAAACGCAGTTCTTACCGGACAAGCAGTATATCGGATGGCAGAACGATTAAAAAATCAAGGTTTTATTCCAGATATCATTTATGGTCATTCTGGTTGGGGACTAACTTTATTTATAAAAGAAGTTTTTCCCCAAGCAGAATTATTATGTTTCTTTGAATGGTTTTATCATAGTCGCGGTTCAGATGCAGGTTTTGATCCTTGTGATCCATTAAGTGTAGATGATATATGTCGTATTAGGGTAAAAAATTCACCGATTTTACTGGATTTATACCATTGCGATCGCGGGCTTTCTCCTACTAACTGGCAGCGTCAACAATTTCCCCAAGAATATCATCATAAAATCACTGTTTTTCACGATGGCATTGATACTAATTACTTTATTCCTCAACCAGATACTAAATTATTTTTACCTAGCATCAATTTGGATCTTTCCCACGTCACAGAATTAGTTACCTATTCAGCAAGAGGTTTTGAACCTTATCGGGGTTTTCCTCAGTTTATGGAAGCAGTAGCATTAATTCAACAACAGCGCCCAAATTGTCATATTGTAGTTGATGGGGAAGATAAGGTATTTTATAGTAAACATCTTGCTGATGGGAAAACCTATAAACAGTTAATGTTAGAAAGTCTAGATTTAGATTTATCGAGATTACATTTTACTGGTAGACTACCTACCCATGAATATCTACAACTTTTACAAGCTTCCTCAGCCCATATTTACTTAACCCGTCCTTTTGTTTTATCCTGGTCAATGTTAGAAGCAATGTCTGTAGGATGTTTACTCATAGCTTCCAATACTGCCCCAGTTGTAGAGATCATTGAAGATGGTAAAAATGGACTTTTGGCAGATTTCTTTTCTCCTGTACAAATTGCTGAAAAGGTAAATCTAGCTTTGGATAATGCAGAAGATATGAAAGTTATTCGTGCAGCAGCAAGAAAAACAATAGTCAATAATTATAATTTAGCAGCATTATTACCAAAACAATTAGATTGGATATTTGGTAAGAGGTTGTTTGAAAAGTTTTAGATGGTGACTTTATACACTTGCAGATCCCCCCTAACCCCCCTTAATAAGGGGGGAACTAGAATCAAAGTCCCCCTTTTCAAGGGGGATTTAGGGGGATCTAAAATTTTTGATACATCATGAGGGACTTTTAAAACATCCTCTAATAGACATCTCCAGGAAAAAATTATGAAACCTATTTATGGGGGCAGGTCGAAGCATTTGGGATATCTAGATGTCTGATTTTTCCGTTAAATTATCGCCCAAATGCTTCGCCCCTACAACTTATGACAAATTAATACATTCTATTTTGGAGAGGTCTAATTGATATATAATTTATAGTAGGGAGGTATTTTTATATGATGACTCTACAAGAAGCGATATTTTAAAAAGATTATCAAGAAAAATCCACAATTAAAAAATAAGATTATTGATGTCTTAAAGCCATTAGCAGATGTCCCTTTACACCATCTTTAAAGTCTCATAAATTAGGAGGAGATTTAGCGGGTTTGTGGTCTTGTTCTGTGACTTATGATTGTAGAATTATTTTTAATTTATCTGAGGATGAGCAGTTGTTAGAAATGGTAATTTTATTAATTGATATTGTTAGCCACGATGAGGTTTATTAAATACTAATTAAATACTAATTAAATACTAATTAAATACTAATTAAATACTAATTAAATACTAATTAAATACTAATTTAAAATAAAATCTCAGTTTTTATCCTGAAAATCCTGAAATCCTGGACATCCTGATCATAAATGATACGTGAGAGTTGAATACGCCTCAAATCCCTATAAAATAAGGATTTTTATCTACGTATTTTCTCACCATTGGTGTGGAATTGCTATATAAAGTTTTGTAACACAATTCAGTAGGTAAACATGAGAGTGTTCCCATAATTAACAAAAATTAAGTATTTTAACTGATTGTACACCATGATACTAATAAGCAATAATAATTATGTGCTTTATGCTTTATGCTTGCATAAAGTAATATGACACTACTACCAATCAGTTATCGTGTTTTAGTGAAAATAATTAAGTCTTATTAACTAATAAGTTGACTCCTTTAAGTATCATGCAAACAATAAGAATCAAGGTGTGAATATACCATGGACACTTCAACAGCTTTAATAAATCCAATCTCAACAGGCTTGACACCTGTCGCAAATGATCCTTCTTCTACTTATGTTGGTCTCGGAACATTGGGTAATTATGATACTCTATCTACAGCCCGGAACATAGGAACATTAAGCGGTACACAAAGTTTCACAGACTGGGTAGGAAGTACGGACTTTCAGGATTTCTATAGTTTTAATATCGGTACTCAAAGTAACTTTAGTCTACTTCTCAACGGTTTAAGTGCAGATGCAGATGTTCAATTACTGAGTTCTACTGGTACAGTCATACAATCTTCAACTAATGGGGGTACAGCAGCAGACAGCATTACTCGTACTTTGAGTGCTGGTAATTACTTTGTTAGAGTCTATCGTTTCAGTGGCAACACCAACTATAACTTGTCCGTGAATGCTACTGCTGTTGTACCTGTTGATAATGCAGGAAACACCCTAGCTACAGCCCGGAACATAGGAACATTAAGCAGTACACAAAGTTTCACAGACTGGGTAGGAAGTACGGATAGTAACGATTTCTATAGTTTTAATATCGGTACTCAAAGTAACTTTAGTCTACTTCTCAACGGTTTAAGTGCAGATGCAGATGTTCAATTACTGAGTTCTACTGGTACAGTCATACAATCTTCAACTAATGGGGGTACAGCAGCAGACAGCATTACTCGTACTTTGAGTGCTGGTAATTACTTTGTTAGAGTCTATCCTTTCAGTGGCAACACCAACTATAACTTGTCCGTGAATGCTACTGCTGTTGCACCTGTTGTTGATAATGCAGGAAACACCCTAGCTACAGCCCGGAACATAGGAACATTAAGCAGTACACAAAGTTTCACAGACTGGGTAGGAAGTACGGATACTAACGATTTCTATCGTTTTGACCTCGGTACTCAAAGTAACTTCAGTCTACTTCTCAACGGTTTAAGTGCAGATGCAGATGTTCAATTACTGAGTTCTACTGGTACAGTCATACAATCTTCAACTAATGATGGTACAGTAGCAGACAGCATTACTCGTACTTTGAGTGCAGGAACTTACTATATCCGAGTCTATCCTTTCAGTGGCAACACCAACTATAACTTGTCCGTGAATGCTACTGCTGTTGCACCAACACCAACACCCACACCCACTGACTGGTACAGTGCAAATTTACGAGATACTCAAATTCAAAGTTTAACTCGTTCTTTAGCTGCTGACGGTAATTTAAGTCGTAACGACATGATTAGTATTTTCCGTGATGCTCAGGATGGCAGCGTCATTGATGCTAATGAACTAACAGATTTGCGAACCATCATTGCTAACTCCAGCCGTTTTACTATGGCTGATCATGTGAGAGTGCTTTCTGATAATATTGCAAATGGTAATCCAGCTAACCCTCGCTCCGGCTTTGGTAATCTCTTTGCCGGTAGTAGTGCTACCCAAATGGAAAATCTCATTGGTAAGTGGTTCTTAGGAAATGATAGACCTGACTTAACCAGTTCTAGCTATAGCTATAGATCTGTAAGTGGTTCTCTATTCCAAAATGGCATTGGTGCAGATGATATTGACCAAAATGCCCTGGGAGATTGTTACTATCTAGCTACCTTATCTTCCATTGCCCAAGAGCAACCTTCTTACATTCAAAATATGTTCATTGACAATGGTGATAACACTTTCACTGTTCGTTTCTTCAACAATGGTGTAGCTGATTATGTCACAGTAGATCGATTTTTACCAACTAATTCATCAGGTTTTGCCGTGTATGCTGGTTGGGGTGGAGGTGCTTCTACTTCCACTAACAATGAACTGTGGGTAGCCTTAGCTGAAAAAGCTTATGCCCAGTTAGCTGAATCTGGTTGGAGTCGTACTTACAGTGGTACTCAAAATAATTCCTACGCAGCTATAGAAGGTGGTTGGATGGATGTAGTAATTCGTCAAGTCACAGGGTTAAGTGCGACTTCCCAATCTGTCAATAATATGACTCAAAGTCAACTGATTAATTTGGTTAATTCTAATCAAATTTTAACAGCAGGTTTCGTTTATGGTGGTGGTTTTGGAGTTGTTGATAGGCATGCTTACACCATTACTGCCTATAATGCCACTAATGGAACTTTCTATTTACGCAACCCTTGGGGAAGCTCCCATGCTAATGTTACTTGGTCTCAATTGTTATCTTTGAGAGCCATTATTCAATGGTCTAATTAATGTCTCATAGACATCTCTCTCTAAGGTGCGTGATTTGATTTGAAACTTGTTCTAGGGACAATTCATGAATTGTCCCTACATTCATTTTCACCAAATGTCTAATGTGATGAAAATCACTGAGTACCGCTTTTACAGCAGTTGTCATGTCTTTAGACCACAGTAAGGGCGAAGCATTCGGATGATAGTCTTAGGTAAAAACCGATAATTAATTGTCCGAATGCTGATGCTTCCAGCACGCTTCGCGAACGCCCCTACATTGTTGACGCGAAACCTAAATCAAAATGTGGTTTATTTACCTGAAAATAGCTGTAAGTCCCCTAATCCGGGAACATCCTCCCTCAAATATCTTCTATAATCATGTTAATAATTGGAGTAGTAGGAGTAATATTAATGAAATCATTATTATTGCTGGTTAGTTTGCTAAGTTTTCATAGTCCGGTAAATTCTAGTTATTATTTACCTGCATATTTATCTTCTGTATCCTTGGCAAATTTATCTCAGACTTTTTATCATCAACCTTCACAGTTAAATTCAATCAGTTCAATCAATTCAAAAAAGGTGAATAAGAAAGTTATGATGAAGGCTTCTTTGTTATCTCAAGAAAATAAGTTATCACCTTTAGGTGTTCCTCCTGAACCTAACCGAGATATTGGTATTGCTACTGTTTTTCTAACTTTAGAAAATCGTCAACAAAAAAATCAAACCGTGATGATTGAAAAGATTGAAATTCGCAATATTGGTGATAGAAAATTACAACCTTTTGCATTTAAAAGCAGGAAAATCGAACTTAAACCACTAGAAAATGCCGTGGTTGATATTCGTTTAACTAATAAAACAGGTTACGTTGGCAATGATCAAGTTAAGGCAGTTATAACTTATAAAATTGACAATCAGGTTAATGTAATTGAGTCTAAACCTGTGGTAGTTCAAAAGTCTTAGGATTAGTGCGGATACTAAAGAAAGTAAATCTAGCTTTAGATAATTCCCAAGAGATGAAAGTTATTCATGCAAGAAAACTTCTCTTAATTCCTATGGTTTGAGAATTTAGGTTTTATAGAGGTAGAACCTCTGGGTTTCCATTCCCAGTAATAATTAATTATACTATATTGATAGTATCATAAATTATATTATGAAAATTACTGAGAAAATTTGCAAGATAAACTAACTTGTATATTATCTAATAGACATCTCCAGAAAAAAATTATAGAACCTATTTATGGGGGCAGGTCGAAGATTATGGGATTTTTAGATGTCTGATTTTTCCGTTAAATTATCGCCTAAATGCTTCGCTTCGCCCCTATAACTTATGACAAATTAATACATTTTATTTTGGAGAGGTCTAATTGATATATAATTTATAGTAGGGAGGTATTTTTATATGATGACTCTACAAGAAATTATCAACTCTATTGACAACTTACCAACAGAGGACCGAGAGTATTTATTTGAGTTTCTCCGTCAACAAAGAATTGAAAACCGTCGTTTAGAAATTTTAGCTAATGCAAAAGAAGTAACAGAAGCATTTAACAATGGTACTGCTAAAAGGGGAAGTGTAGATGATTTGATCGCTGACTTACTAGGAGATGATGATGGAAGTTGTCTGGAGTAGTGGATTCAAGCGATCTTTTAAAAAGATTATCAAGAAAAATCCACAATTAAAAAATAAGATTATTGATGTCTTACAGCTATTAGCAGATGATCCTTTCACACCATCTTTAAAGTCTCATAAATTAGAAGGAGATTTAGCGGGTTTTTGGTCTTGTTCTGTGACTTATGATTGTAGACTTATTTTTAATTTCTCTGAGGATGAGCAGTTGTTAGAAATGGTTATTTTATTAATTGATATTGGTAGCCACGATGAGGTTTATTAAATAGTAATTTAAGAGGTTGTTTGGAAAGTATTAGATGAAACCGATAATTTCCAAAAACCTAACCCCCCTTCCCCCCTTCCCTACAAGGGAATGGGGGTTTCAAAGCCTCTCCCCGCGTCGGGGAGAGGTTTGGAGAGGGGTTTATTTATACATTAAAAACTTTTCAAACAATTAAAAACTTTTCAAACATCCTCTAATACTAATTTAAAATAAAATCTCAGTTTTCATCCTGAAAATTCTTAAATCCTGTACTTCGACTTACTTCGACTGCGCCCTTCGACACCGCCCTTCGACACCGCCCTTCGACACCGCGCAGGACAGGCTCAGGACAGGCTCAGGACAGGCTCAGTACAAGTCGCTCAGTAACCAGACATCCTGATTCAGAAAAATATTTAGATCCCTAACTTATTGACTTATTCAAGAAGTCGGGGATCTAAATCACCTCATAATTATCTCTCAACTAACTTCCCATCACTGCATCTAATAACAAACCACCACCAAACCGCACCGGATCTGTACAAGGTAAACCGGTTTGATCTGTAACTTGGGCGATCGCATTTTTAGCAGCAACTTCATCTAAATCTCTAGTATTTAAAGCTATCCCCGCTACCGTAACTTTAGCAAACGCACCCGCACCACTAGCAACAATTTCATACATTTTAATTACTTCCGGTAAAGGAGGAATCGGAACATGAGGATTATTATGATTGTGAGTTTGTCCGGCTCGATGCACTAAAATTAAATGTGTAGGTTGAGAACCCCGAATTAAAGGTAAAGTTGCAGTTGAACCAGGATGTAATAAAGAACCTTGTCCTTCTATTTGCAGAATATCGTAATTTTTACCAAACCGCATCACCAACTGTTCCACCGCACCCGCAGCAAAGTCTACCCGCACTGCATCTAACGCTACTCCATCCCCTTCTAACATTAACCCAGTTTGACCAGTAGCTAAAAATTTCGACTTCCAACCTCGTAATTTTGCAGAACGATGTAATTCTAAACTGGTAGACATTTTACCAATGGCCATATCTGTTCCCACCGTCAACACCCGACGACAGGGAAGAGTCCGCGCTAACCCGGAAGCTATTTCTAAGTTAGCAGGTTCTTTTCGCACATCCCAAATTAAGCAACCTGGTTTTAAGAGAGCATTTAATTCTGGTATATTCCCTAAAGGTGTGTGTAGACCATTAACCAAAGACATTCCCCCTTTCAAAGCATCTTTGATATCCGGCCAATAATGATCAGGAATTATCCCACCTTTGGGAGCAATACCAATAACTAAAACTTCTGGTTGATATTGCAAAGCTGCACTCACTGAACCCACAACAGGAACATCACGTTTTATTCCTGTTAACTCTGATACAGATTTACCAACACATTCCCGATCTATCACTGCAACTATCGGTGATTCACCATAGCGTAAAATGGATAAACCGGTTTTTCCCTGAGTTCCACTCAGTCCTTCATGCAATAAAATTGCTATCTTTTTATTAAGTGGCAAACGCACTGTATTGTACTCCTAAACCTGGTAAATTATTAGGTAAAATTCGTCCTTTTTCCACAGATGCACCCACAAAAGGATCATCTATTAAATTTAAGTGACTATCTAAATCTAAATAATCAGCTAATGGTGCAAGTTGGGAAGCTGCTGTATTGGCTAATGAACTATCAGAATAACAGCCAAACATCACTTGTAAATTATGTGCTTTGGCTGTATTTACCATTCTCCAAGCTTCACTTAAACCCCCAGATTTCATGAGTTTAATATTAATTCCATCTACATAATCTGCTAAGGGGGGAATATCCACACTGGTAAAGCAACTTTCATCCACAAAGATGGGTAAAGGTGAATGTTCTTTCAGGGTGGCTAATTTATTTTCTTCACCTCTTGGTAATGGCTGTTCTATATATTTTATCCCTAAATCTGCTAACCACAGAGACATAGAAATTGCATCTGCTAAACTCCAACCTCCGTTAGCATCTACAAATAAATCTATTTCTGGTGCTGTTTCTTTCACTGCTAAGAGCATTTTTCTGTCTGCTTCTATTCCTTCTTTTGCTCCTAATTTCACTTTTAATAATTTCACATCCATATATTCTAACCAGTCTTTGGTTCTGGTTGCTGCACCTTCTGGGGAGTTAATACCTATGGTTACGGATGTGGGTACTATTTTATTGATATTTAGTCCCCACATTTTCCACAATGGTAAATTTACACTTTTCCCCATCCAATCATACAACGCCATATCTATAGCTGCTCTGGCAGCGGAAGGGATTTGATACTGTGTTAAAATTGTTTCAATTTCCTGTCTTTGCCAAGGATTGTATGATTCTAACACAGGGGTGATTTTTTGCAAGGCATCTGTGATCATTTCGGTGGTTTGACGGTGATTTCCCACACCAAAGGGTGATGCTTCTCCCCATCCTTCAATGTCGTTTTCGATGATTTTGATGCTGATATTTGTTGTTTGTGTTGTTGTTCCTCTACTTATTGTTAAGGGGAATCTTTTGTTAACTGTAAATTGATTGATTTGTGTTTTCATTTTAGCAATTTATACTTATCAAGTATTTACCAACCATAATACACTAAATAAACAAGATTATAATTTTAGGACTTACGCAAGATGTGACTGAAAACCTTATTCCTGCGTAGGGGTAATTCATGAATTACCCTTACGTTTGTTCCCTTTTGCATAAATCCTGAATTTATTAGCTTCTGCATTTTTTGAAGAAATCCGGTATCCAATACTTTTCGGTTAAGCCCAAAAAATAAAATTCTGTAGGTTGGGTTGAGGAACGAAACCCAACATTTATCAGCTTTTGTTGGGTTGCGCTATCGCTTAACCCAACCTACAAAAACTCTTAACCGAACAGTATTGATCCGGTATCTGAATATTATCTATATTTTATTTATCAAGAAATTTAAAGAATTTAAAGAATTTAAAGAATTTAAAGAATTTAAATAATAATAGAACCTGGAATTTCTGTTACGGGTGGTTCTCCCCAAGTTTCAATTTGGTTAAATGTATGTTTACTTAATGGATAAAATCTGATACTGTCTTCCAGGGAATTGATTTCTTTACTTAATCGTTGTTTTAATTCTGTATATTTCTGTGAATTGAGCAGACATTCAAAAACTGAATATTGAACTCTTTGACCATATCCTTCTAATAATTCTGAGATTTTTTGGCGACGTTTATCGTCAGGAATATCATAAACTATTACATAAAATAACATTTAAAAATTAACGAATTTGATAAGGTTGGTAAACTTGACTAGGTTGATAGACAAACTCTTTAAAAACTTTAATTTGTTGAGTCATTAAATCCCATCGGGGTTGATTTTCGCCTTTTTGATTTTGTACATCTTCCTCTAATTTCTGGAGAAAGTATTTTATATATTTTTCCCTACCATGATTATTGAGATAACAACCACCATCATGATAGACAAAATCTTGAGTATCATCCATAATTTTACTGTTGATTAACCACAACACCAAAGAATCAATAATTGGAGCGCGAAATTCTTCTATTAAATCAGAAGCTAATGCTGCATGACGTTCTGTTCCTTGATGCAAACAAGCATAATAGGGATCTAATCCTTGGATTTCTATTAATGTTAAAATATGATTCCACAGAATTTGATAACCAAAACTCAACATAGCATTAACGGGGTTTCCTGGGGGACGACGACTACGGGCTAAAAATATGAAATTAGGATGATTTAAGCATTCTCCAAAAGCGGAAAAATATTGAGCCGCACCAGCACCTTCTAATCCCATTAATCGTTCTGTTGTTTCTGCTTCCCGTGCTTTTTGAATTAATACAGCTAAACTTTTAATAGCCATTTCTGTAGTTGTTGAGGGATTGCGTCGTTGTTGACGTTGTAGAAAAGTCCGGCTATTTTTTAATTTACCTGCGACTATATTTTGAGCTACTATTAATTTATCGGTTGTTGTTAATTGTTGTTGATAACGGGAAAGTTGACGATATCCTCTAGCGATGGGCATTAATCGCCCATAACAATATCCCATTCTCGATAAATAAGCAATAGGAATATCTCGCCATAAACAGCTACGAATTGCTTCAGTAGTCATTTGTGATTTACCGAAAATTAATATTTGTTCTAATAGCGGTAATTGAATTTCTCCATGTATTGTTTCTCCTTGTTTGACTATTAAGGTTTCTGCTTTGAGAGAGATATAACAACCTTGACGGGAAATATATAATGTTCGCATAGTCGGTTAAGGGTAAGATTTTTGATTACAAAAATTGATCTTTAGTTTGAGTACAATTTTTTTTCTAATGTTGTTAAGAATGATTAATTATTTTTGATTGTTGAGAAATGATTTCTGCTATCATATTTTTGATGTGAGTTGGTTGTAAAAAAACCACAATTTTATCAGATGCTGTAGCATTTATAAAACTAGCCAAGGTAACTAATAATGTATTGACAATAACTGCTGCTAATCCTAATGGGGCAATTAATAGGATTATGAGTGTAATTGACCCATTAAATATAGCGACTCCTAAATTTCTGACTAAAGCCGCACGATGAGAAATGTACATATTTTTTGTGAGTTGATGACTTTTTTAAAATAGACCTAATTGCCAGGTAATGTAAGGGGGTTTCATGCGAATAAGGAATTTTTTTGTTAGTAATGGTTTTTTTGCGGCCGGGTAGGGGAGGGGGTGCAAATGTTGATTCTTTCGTTGACCCTGCCGATCCCTTGCTGGGTAAGGGTTTCAGGTGTTTTAACATCATGGTTTATGGTGCTGGTTGACTTTTTTTTTAGACCCGGCCGAAAATTGCCTCTAGACAGTAGGCAGGGTAAGGGTTTATAATGGTGGCACCGCTTCCTTAACAAGAAGTGGAATTAATGGAAACGGTTGCTCCACCCAGTTAGTTAGTTCTTTTATATGCCTGACCGCTTCCTTAACAAGAAGTGGAATTAATGGAAACCAATTGCCACTCTCTCCGCACTTGAACTCGACCTTGACACCGCTTCCTTAACAAGAAGTGGAATTAATGGAAACCAGAACGCCCTCTCCTTCTCTTCCTGCTCCTTCCGACCGCTTCCTTAACAAGAAGTGGAATTAATGGAAACAAGACATTCATCTTCTCACCTTCCTTGGTGATAAGAGTACCGCTTCCTTAACAAGAAGTGGAATTAATGGAAACAAACGATACGATCCTATTATGCTGTTCCCACCCCTCCCCCTACCGCTTCCTTAACAAGAAGTGGAATTAATGGAAACTAATTGCACTCCGCCTTCCTCAGTACCTTGCTAACAAAAACCGCTTCCTTAACAAGAAGTGGAATTAATGGAAACGATATTCTCTAGCTAAAGCTTTAGGTATGTGTTACCGCTTCCTTAACAAGAAGTGGAATTAATGGAAACATCAATGCGCGGATCTTCCCATGCAATAAGCAACTAAACCGCTTCCTTAACAAGAAGTGGAATTAATGGAAACTAGAGAAAATATTTAAAATTTACTATTTGAAGGCTGTTACCGCTTCCTTAACAAGAAGTGGAATTAATGGAAACGGTGGGGTATGAAGAGGAGGAGAGAGGAAAAACAGACCGAGACCGCTTCCTTAACAAGAAGTGGAATTAATGGAAACATCAACAGGTCTGGGTATAGAAGGCGCTTCACCACTTACCGCTTCCTTAACAAGAAGTGGAATTAATGGAAACTTTACACTGGTCAAAGAGAGACTATCTCCAATTACCTACCGCTTCCTTAACAAGAAGTGGAATTAATGGAAACTTGTGCAGTGCCACAGTCGGCAACCCAAGATTTGACAAACCGCTTCCTTAACAAGAAGTGGAATTAATGGAAACATTTAGCACGATAGATAGTGCTATGAGGGGTTTCAGTGATACCGCTTCCTTAACAAGAAGTGGAATTAATGGAAACAAGTCCCTACCTAGCTTTAATGCCGTAACTGTATTGACACCGCTTCCTTAACAAGAAGTGGAATTAATGGAAACAAAGAGCCTATTTCAGATATATCCTCTATTGCTGTTTCAGCAAACCGCTTCCTTAACAAGAAGTGGAATTAATGGAAACATCCTGCCGGGGGGTCATAGGATAATAGAGGTAGCACCGCTTCCTTAACAAGAAGTGGAATTAATGGAAACCTTTCAATAATGGCTGAAAGGAGTTTGGGGTGTCCAAACACCGCTTCCTTAACAAGAAGTGGAATTAATGGAAACACCCCTTGGAAAACAGTTATACGAGTTAAGAAGACAACCGCTTCCTTAACAAGAAGTGGAATTAATGGAAACTGGGGCGAGAAACCCTATTCTTCTGGCTTGCATCCATTTAAACCGCTTCCTTAACAAGAAGTGGAATTAATGGAAACAAAATTCACAAAATAGACTAAATACCCCTAAACAGCTAACCGCTTCCTTAACAAGAAGTGGAATTAATGGAAACTACTCAAACCATAATTGACGAGTTTACCCACCTACGCACCGCTTCCTTAACAAGAAGTGGAATTAATGGAAACTATACCCAAAAAACAATACAGGTGCTATAAAATGAAACCGCTTCCTTAACAAGAAGTGGAATTAATGGAAACCTAAATTTAAATCGGTACATAACTTTCAACCCTGTTAAGAAACCGCTTCCTTAACAAGAAGTGGAATTAATGGAAACATGATTTAAACAATCAAAGGACGTTACTAACACAAAAATACCGCTTCCTTAACAAGAAGTGGAATTAATGGAAACTTTAAGGTGCAGACAACCATCTTATTTAAAATATTTACCGCTTCCTTAACAAGAAGTGGAATTAATGGAAACTAGAAAACATCCTTTGGTTGCGATTTTGCTACCTGTAATGACCGCTTCCTTAACAAGAAGTGGAATTAATGGAAACAGGCTATTGCTGTATCTTTGCCCTCAAATGTTTTTAAACCGCTTCCTTAACAAGAAGTGGAATTAATGGAAACTTTATTTGATGGGGGTGGCGTTGATGGTGATACCGCTTCCTTAACAAGAAGTGGAATTAATGGAAACTCAACATTTGTAGGACGTTCCGCTTGTGAGAAGACCGCTTCCTTAACAAGAAGTGGAATTAATGGAAACTCATTATGACATTCAGGGTACAAGGACACCCAATTCTCACCGCTTCCTTAACAAGAAGTGGAATTAATGGAAACTACAAAAGAGTTCTTTTATGAACAGGAAGCGCGTGCTTTATTGAAACCGCTTCCTTAACAAGAAGTGGAATTAATGGAAACAACCACAGCTCTGGCACGACTGGAGTTCTCCCCTGCAAACCGCTTCCTTAACAAGAAGTGGAATTAATGGAAACAACGTAGGGTTCGGTTTATACGAGTACCTCCTAATAAGGACCGCTTCCTTAACAAGAAGTGGAATTAATGGAAACACGTAGACCCTTCTCATGTGAGGGAACGCCAGATAACCGCTTCCTTAACAAGAAGTGGAATTAATGGAAACCTCAAGTAGCTTTAGTTCCTCATCTTTCTTTTTAGCACCGCTTCCTTAACAAGAAGTGGAATTAATGGAAACAGGTTCAATATCATTAGATAATTGAATATTTTTAGCGTAACCGCTTCCTTAACAAGAAGTGGAATTAATGGAAACTTAATGATTTACGATAAGTCTCATAAGCCTCATTTACCGCTTCCTTAACAAGAAGTGGAATTAATGGAAACCAAAATATATAGGAACAAACGTGGTCTCCCAAATACCGCTTCCTTAACAAGAAGTGGAATTAATGGAAACATTTAACAACCGCCATTTTCGTATCAGCGTTCTCCCCTACCGCTTCCTTAACAAGAAGTGGAATTAATGGAAACATTAGTAGATCTAAACCTACTGGTATAAGCTCAAAGTAACCGCTTCCTTAACAAGAAGTGGAATTAATGGAAACACCAGGGGTGTGAGTTCCCCCGTGCGGACTGTTAAACCGCTTCCTTAACAAGAAGTGGAATTAATGGAAACATCCGTCTATCAAATGCAGAACCGCCGCAAAGACGACGGACCGCTTCCTTAACAAGAAGTGGAATTAATGGAAACTTTGCTCATCCTCCTCTTTAGCTTTTTTCAAACCGCTTCCTTAACAAGAAGTGGAATTAATGGAAACCGTATCAGATCGCGTTGTCGTCTCGTGACAGGCCGCTCACCGCTTCCTTAACAAGAAGTGGAATTAATGGAAACTTATCTCCTTGATTAATATTCAAACCATCAACAAACCACAGACCGCTTCCTTAACAAGAAGTGGAATTAATGGAAACTACTTTCTTCTCCTCTTTTTGGCAGTAATGATTAGCCGGGCGAACCGCTTCCTTAACAAGAAGTGGAATTAATGGAAACCCACTATCAGATCCCGGACTTCTTTGAGAAGTCCGGGATCTACTGCTTAAATGAAGATTTTCCTCATTCGCATGAGAAGCATTGAATCACGAGAAAATTGCGAGTATGTTGTTACAGGAGATGTAAACAAAACTACCGCCAGGGTGAAGGAATATCTGTTATGGGAGAAAATAATGACAATAAAAAACTGTTGCGTCAATCTTTAGATGCAATTAATGAACAAGAAGAACGGAAAAAAGCAGATAAAATTGTGCGGCTTTCTCGTTTAAATATAACCATTGCAGTTTTATTATCTTTATTGATTCCCCTTGCTGGATATTGTTACACACGACGTTGGAAAGCACTGTTGTGGCTGGGTTTGAGTCTTGGTGTAACAGGTGCAATAATTGGATTATCTTCCTCTACAGAAGAAGAAGCAATGGAAAGAGGTTTTGCTATTGGTTCTATTGCTAGTTTAATTGCGCCTATTGATAATAGTTTAGCTATTTCCCGTGCTAAAAAGCAGATCGAAGATATTAATAATTAGGATTTGCTAAAAAAGTATTCTCATGGGAATTGGGAATTGGGAATTGGGAATAGATGAAAAAGTTTAGCAGAGAAAAATGTCCTAATTAGGGTGTCTTGATAACTACATCAATAATCTAGATTAATACATGAATAATTTAGATTATTAATTTAGATTATTAATTTAGATTATTAATTTAGATTAATAATATTGATGTCTTCTTTTATTTATTGAGTTAGTCATGGAAATGTTTAATAAATTAATCCGTAAAATATCGGTTTTTGGTATTAACTTTTATCAAAAACATCTCTCACCTTACAAGGGTTATTGTTGCGCTCATCGAATTTTGCATGGTGGTGATTCTTGTTCTGAATATGTCAAAAAAGCTTTTTTAGAACAGGATTTAAATACAGCAATTCAACTTTCCCGTCAACGATTTACAGAGTGTGGACAAGCTGCGGAAAATTTAGCATCTCAAAAACCACGTCAACAGGAAAATTTAAATGTAAGATTAGGATCGGCAAATTTACAGCGCAGAAGTTCTCGTTTATTCAATCGTCGATCATTTTTGTATTTAATCATTCCTGCATTCTTTACTTTTGGTTTAGTAACTCCTGCATTAGCAAGTAAAGGAAAAGCTTATAGTCAATGTTTGAAAATGGCAACAAAATCAAGTGTAAGACAAGATCAAAAAGATGGTAAATGTGGTAATGAACCAGAGTTATATTATGGTTTATGTTGTTTGGGAATTGTGGGTTTAGGTATTGCTAATGACGATAAATAGGGTTTGCTGAAAAAGTTATCTGTGGGAATTAAGAATGTGCTGTAAATGCAAGGTTTTTGATTTCCCATATCATAAAAGCTTGCACTTTTTCAGTTTTTGATTATTTAAAATCTTTGTGGGGAAAATTCATAAATTTTCCTGACATTCATTCATTTTTACCTGATGTTTATTGATTGGCAATCTACTGAAAACTTTATTCTTGCATAGGGGTAATTCATGAATTACCCCTACTTTTGTTCCTTTTGGCGTAAGTCCTATGATTCTATTTAGGGTTTGCTGAATAAACCTAAAACCTTGATATATCAAAGGTTAGAGGCTGATAAACACAGAAATTAGTGCAAGGGTTTTGAAGGGTATACCGGAATGTGCATTTTTTGGGATTTCAAGAGATGGCAAAGAAATTTTGGCGTTGCTGAATCATGGGATGATTTCGCCCAATTTAGAAGTAATTTTCAACGGTTTCAAACGCCAATTCATCCCGCATTTATGCAGCGCGGAAATTTTCAAATCTCCTCCTGACTCCTGACTCCTTGATCTCCTGACTCCTGACTCCTGACTCCTGACTCCTATGCCCTCACGGAAAGACTTTCTCAGCAACTCCTATTTATAGATATTAACAATATCTTCGCCAATTTGTTTGATTTTATTGACTAATAATTCTGGTTTTACTACTTTTACCCCACCTTTAAAACCGAGAATCCAGCGTAGTAATTCTATATCATCTACACACCATTTAGGTAACATAACTTGAAAGCGATGGGGAAATTTAGGATCTCTTGTCTGTTTAAGACAAAAAATAGATTTCGGTAGATTCAATTTTTTAGCTGTAGTGGGTAATGACATTTTCATTTGTGAGGAAGGAAAACGTTTAGTTCCTTCAGCGACAAAGTTAAACATACTATCATTAAACCAAAGTTCAATGGTGATCAAAACCTGAGAACGTTCTTTTTTAGTTCCTTCTAAAAGTGTTTTTTGATCTTGATGATCATATCCTAAAAAAATGCTGGCACACATTTGAGAAAGTTTTTGTAATTTGTTTAATGCTGTTTTCTGTTCTGTTTGGGAACGGTTGATGATTTGATGTTTACCTATAAATAATCTATCTAGTCTTTCAAATCGTAATAAACCTTTTTTGTCTCCACTCATTAATTCATAACCTAAGTACCAAGCAGAATTAAAAAATACAATTTGTAAAGGAAATGCTAAAAAGAATCCTTCTTGATCATGGGCAAATTTACCACTTCCAGGAAAACGGTTTAATTCTAATAGTTTTCCTTGGGCGATCGCCTCTTCTAATTCTTGGATATTTCTGGCTAAAGATTCTTGGGGTAAATAATCTGCATCTATCATACTACGATTGGCGATCGCCCGCACGGGATAAACTTGATTTACACCTAATTTACTTTTTTCCATACGACTAGTAAACTTTTGGTAAATCTCTAAAGCAATAGGATCATTTAAACTTTTAGCTTGAGATTGTAACATATTAAAAATTTGTGTTAACTCTAAACTTGATAAAATTCCAGTTCCTGCAAAATAACCGTCACGCATAGAAAAATCCGGCAGAATTTTATAGGGTTTGAGGACTTTTTCAATATCTTTACGAACTGAATCTATACTATTACCAAAAATTCTTTCATATTTTGGCAATGCTAACAGCAAAGTTTTTAAACTACCTGATCCTGAAGAAAATAAAAATGGATGATGGAGAATTAACCGGATAATAGATAACAATCTTTGAAAAGCTGTTAAATCTGAATAAGGATGAGTTATTAAAACAGTGGCAGATTTAGGAACATAATCACCTACATCAATAGTACCGGGAAGAACTTGAGAAATACTATTGACACCAATGAAACTATTTTTCTGTAACCAAATTAAATCTTGAGCAATAGATTGTTTATCTGCATATACTTTACCATATAACCGACTTACAAAACCAGCTACTTCGTCCAAAGAATTAGCAAATTCAGGAAGATAACCAAAAACATTCAATAATAAATGAGGATGTGTAGATTGTAAATTACCAACTCCTGGATAATTAATAATTACAGAAATCAAATACATTAACCTTTCAAAATCTAAGAATCTACTATAAGCGTGAAAAGTTATGTGACTATTGCGATTACTACGATTAACAAGAGTTCTATCAAGTTGTTGAATCGTATTTACAACTTCTTGAAAATTGAACTTTGGCGAAATGACATCAACTTCCTTAATAATTACCAAACCTTCCCCAGAAACCGGGGGAAAATCTAACAAAGATTGATACATACTATCAATAACTATATCGGGAACTTGACGGTGACGCTGTTGATTCCATTGTTTACAAACTTCCAAAGGAGTTGTTAAATACCAACCGATCCACAACACCGGAAAATCAACCGCCACATTCAACTTTTCTAATAAATCTAATCTCCATATCCGCCTGGCGTTAGTAGCATCATAAATGACACCAACACCTTCAGTAATAGCATTAACTACAGCAGAAATCACCTTTGCTTCAATTTCCTCCCATACACCTTGAATAGAAGCATCACCATATAACTGATGACGAATAGCATCAGTAGAAACAACGCGATAATTACCCAACTTAGCGAGACTAGCAGCAAAGGTTGATTTTCCGCTACCAGGAACACCGATGAGAAAATGACAGATAGGAGTGGACATAATTATTCATATTCAAAACTTATCTTGCATTTTCCCCCCTACCTTGGGGTAAAAGTCTAGTGTTTTCAAGCGAATGAGGAATTTATTACCCTAGTTCCCCCAGTAAATTTCGTCATTCGCATGAGTAGCAGTTTACAACCAAAATTTTACCGCTAAGATAAAGCACAAGGGAGTCAATGTTCACAGATTGCAAAAAACAGCCAAATTTGTTGACACATCTTCATAGATATTGACAATACCTGTTTCATTTTCTTACCAATTATGAAAAACTCTTTTTTTTTCACACAGTATAACTTTTAGCGTGTATTGTGAAAACTAAGCAAACAAGGAGATACAGAACCCGTGACTAAATATACTGCTATCACCTTTGCACCCGTCCAAGGGTTCATAGAAAAATCCCGCAAACTGCGAGACTTATACGGTGGTTCATTAATTCTGTCCTACTTGAGTCAACAAATAGTTAACTCTGTTAATACGCACAATTTAACATTAATTTCTCCTGCACTTCCTAAAGTTCAAAAAGGAATGCCAAACCGCATTTTAATTAAAGGAGAAATGACCAGAGAACAAGCAGAACAAGTCATCCTTTCCCGATGGAAAGAGATGTTAAAAGTTTGCCGAGAATGGATAGAAAAACAATTACCAGAATTTGATTATCAATGGGAAAGAGAATGGAGTTTATGGGGTTCTCACACTTGGGAGATATTTCAAGGATGTGGTAATAGTATCATTGAGGCAATGAATGATTTAGAAACTAAAAAATTATCCCGTGATTGGACAGCGGTAAACTGGATTGGTGAAAGTTCTAGTTTAACAGGTACTGATGGAATTGCGTTTCCTGGGATGGGTGGAAAATCTCGTAATCCTCAAACCATGAACTATAAATTAGAAGATGAGAAAATCAAGGATTTTTATAGTAAATTAGCAGAAATTACCGAAGACCAAAAAGAAGGAAATCCAGAAAATCCAGAAAATCCAGAAAATCCAGAAGGTAAATTTATTGCCATTAACGAAAAATTGAGTATTCCCGAATTAGTAAAACGTCTCGTTACATGGAAGAAAATTCAACAACAAATAGGTATAGATCCACTGGATAAAGGTTTTACAGAAATTCAACGTAAACCACAACCAGCACAACCAGAAAAAAATCAAGAAAGTGTTCCTGGACAATGGACAGGATGGTTTATGGGAGATGGTGACGAAGTTGGCAAACATTTACAAGAATTAGCGAAAAAAGAAAATGGTGATGAACAAATAAAAAACTTTAGTGATGCTATGCGAACTTGGGGTAAACAATTTGATGAAAGATTTAATTTAAAACAAAAAATAGGTAGAATTGTTTACGCTGGTGGTGATGATTTTTTAGGAATTATTTATAGTAATAATCCTCAAAAACCCATTTCCCCATTAATAGCCTATGAATGGTTATTAACGTTAAATGAGACATGGCAAAAACACCAACAGAAAATAACTGTCAGTGTCGGTTTTGTCTGGGTTGCAGGTAGTGTACCTCAGCGAGATGTTTTACAACATTGTCGGGAAGCGGAAAAAGTAGCCAAATCTTTAGGAAGAGATAGAGTAACTATTCGGGTGGTTTTTAATAGTGGTCAATATATCCAGTGGACTTGTCCCTGGTGTTATTTGGGGATTTTAAAGAAGTATCAAGATAGGGATGGTAAAACATTTGAACAATGGGAAGCTAAAGGAAGAAATAAGGAAGATTTTCCTAACTGGAGTCATGTTTATAGTGATTTAGCTACGTTAAAATCTCGTCATGCAATAAATTTGAAAGAGAAAAATAAGGAAAGTGTGAATGAAATAATAGCATTAGAACTGTTTAACATTTACTTTGAAAAACAGAAAGAATACTTAGAAAATCATCAAGAAAAACTTGTTGGCAATTCAGATAATTTAGAACTAATGAAATGGATTGATAGTTTAATTAATGTAGGATGGTATTTATGTTCAACTATCTAATTTGTATCAGTCCGTTAGGATTTATGTATGGTAGTGCTGGTGCATTTTTATCACCAGAAAATTTGGTAGGCCGTTCCGGTGCTAAATTTCCTCCTGAAGCAGCAACATTATCAGGATTGTTTTTTAGTGTTAACCAAGTTCAGAAAATATGGAATCAAGAAAAATTAAGTCATGATTTATATATTGCCGGACCATTTTGGGGAAAAACAGATAATCCAGAATATTTTTATGTACCAATTCCCTGGACTAAAATTATAGCTGAAAACGAGTCTAGCGAATGGGAATTTAAAAATGATAAATGGCATTGTGACAACTCACAACTAACACCTGATTATCAATGGCAAAGAATCAATTCTTGGAACTATGCAGCAGAACACATCCGCGGTAATAGCTATGCTGAAAAAGTGCCGTGGAAGTTTATTCCTGTCTTACATCCTCATTTAAAAAATGATGAAAGATGTACTTTCAAGATCGATGATAATACTAAAGGTGGATTATTTCTAGAACATTCTGTACATCTAGACTCAGAATATTGCTTAGTTTATTTATCTACTAAAGCTTTACCTGATGGTTGGTATAAATTTGGTGGTGAAAATCATGTTGTAGAAATCAATAGTTTTAAACTACCTGATGATAGTCCCATTTTAGAGCTTTTACGCCAACCAATAGAAGATAAATTTGCATTAATAACACCGGGAGTCTGGGGTTCTAACCGAATCTCTCACCGTCAACCCCAAGCAGAGGATCATAGTTTTCCTGAAACTGTGCAGATGCTAACAGATAAACCTGTTCCCTATCGTTTCCGTTCCCAAGGAACATTAGGAAGAGGACGTTATGCTGTTCCTGCGGGTAGTGTTTACGTACTCAAAGAACCTATTAATAAACCTTGGTGGGAATGGGACGAGAAATGGTTTCCTAATGAAGGTTACAGTCTTAAAAAACTCGGTTGTGGTTTGTGTTTACCAGTAGAAATTGAAGGAGTTAACTAAAATGTATACCAAAACCTATGGAATTATCGAAACCTTAGCACCCCTCCATGTTGGTGCAACCGCAGGAGAAGAAAGCGGAAATTTAAACTTGATTTTCCGTGATCAATTTACCCAAACTGGTATCATTCCCGGTAGTTCAATTCGTGGTCGTTTACGTTCAGAAATGCGTAATGATCAAAGTGAAAATGAAGCCAATTATTGGTATGGTAACGGTGCAGACGATGACAAAAATAAGGAATCTATCGTTAAATTTGAATATGCTTCTATAGTTTGGATTCCCGTTTTTTGCCCAGGTCAACCTATTGTATGGGTAACTTGTCAGCGATTATTAAAACGTTATCAAAGAATAGCAGGTGATAGCATTGTTAAGGTAAATGGACAAGATCAACACCTCAAAGACATCAAAATTCCTGATGCTTATACAGGTTCAACCAACTTAGTCGCAAAACAAGCAACAGGAGGTAAAAGAACGATTTTCTTTAATTTAGGTTTCTTAGAAATTAACAAAACACAAGACTTATCACCTTGGTTTCCTGACCAGCAACAACAACCATCAGTCGTAGTTGCTGATAGTGATATTGGTATGATTCATGATATGGCATTATATCGCCAAAGTCGTGTCCGTCTCAAACCAGATCAAAAAGTAGTCGAAGGTGGGGGGTTTTTCAACACCGAAGCATTGCCAGAAGGAACTATTTTAGTATTTCCTATTGCTATTAGAGATGATAAATCAGGTAAAAAATGGCAACCTTTCACTATTGGCAAAACCGCAGATATTTATTTAGGTGGTTTAGAATCAATTGGTTTAGGTCATTGTGAATTAACTATCAAAGGAGAATAAAAAATGACTTGGCAATCTTATAACTTAGACCAAAAAGCACAAAAATTAGTCCTCATCTACCGGGATAAAAAAGGTGTCATCGGTCAATCTCATAAAATGAGAAGTACCGTAGCTTATGGTTTAGAAAGATTTTGGGGTGAACATTTACGACTCTTACCTAAAGAACCAGACAAAGGTAAATATTGGCGTGACACTTGGACAACTTTTGTGGGAATTATGAAACAAGCAGGAATTAAATTACCTGAAGATCAAGTTGATGGTAGTAATACCCGACAAGTACAAGATTATGCTTCTAGATTATGGAGTTTAGATATTGAAGATCAACGCATTTGTTTAGCAGTATTGACTCAATTTTGTGACAGTTTAGTTTGGTGGACTCAACGTTATAAAAAACCAGGTGATAGTGATGCCGAACAGTAATGAAGTACCCTTAATGTTTCAAGCACAAATTAGCGGTAGGGGACAAATTCACTATATTCAACAACCTGAACAGTCTGAAAGATGGGTTGATGAATGGCTAGAAGCTACCGCTATCAAGCCTCCTAATTTTAGTCATCATGTCAGAACAAAGGAATATAAAATTAGTTGGCGGTTGCTTTCTAATAGTGGTCAAGATGATGATTTTATCCGTCCTGTAATTGCGGCGAATGGGTTTCCCTATTATCCTGGTGCGAGTATGAAAGGTGCATTTTTAAGACATTGTACCCCTGCACAAGCTATTAGATATTGTGGTTATCAAAATAGTAGTGAAACTAAACCGGGAATATTACGTTTTCATGGTGCATTTCCCCAAGATGCAACTTGGAAAGAAGAACCTTTAATTGATGTAGTTCACCCCCAAGAAAATTGGCAAGTAAAAAACAGTGATTCCCATGCTGCATTTTTGCAAATTTCCCTTTATGCACCAACTTTAGTTTTTGGTATTTCTAGCACTATTGAATTAGAGGATAGTGAATGGGAAACTATTTGGAGGATTTGGGATCAAGCGATAGAAAGGGGTATTGGTTCTAGGGTAAGTGCGGGTTATGGTCAACCTATTAATCACCCAGAAACTAAGTTATTTACTGTGAATTTAAAAGGACAAGGTTTAGCCTCACAATTAATAGATAAAACTGGTGAATTTCGCCCCAATATGTTTAAAGCTGCTTTACGGGGTCATACTTTACGGTTATTTAGTGGGGTGACAGATGAGAATACAGCACAAGAATTAACTAAGGAACTGTGGGGAGGTTTTGCAGGTGCTAAAGGTGCAGTAGTGGGAGATTTAGGTATTGCTTTTCATGCTGAAAGTTTAGTCATGGGTGAGTTTACTTATAATAACAATAGGATATCTATGCCTACCTATGATTTAAAAAAAGGTACTTTAACTATTCTCTGTATGAAAAATCATGCAGATGAATATAGAAAGCAATTGAGAATTTTAGCTAAAGCAATTTTGCGATTTTCTCTATTAATAGGTGGTTTTGGTAAATCATCCCGCAGGGTAGATCATAGAATCTTTTTCCCTAAATATTTCGACTATGAAGATAAACCTATGATTGGTTGTCAATGGGGATTTACTCAAGAATCAGAAGCATATTATTTTCCTGTGAATAATATTAACCACATCAAAAATATTATTGAGAATGTTCGCAAAGCTGTCAATAATTGGTTGGTTTTTAAAGGTAAATCTCAAAATTATCAACGAAATGCTTGGCGGGAATGTTTTCATCCTGAAAATGTACAAATTTGGGGACGTTTAGCGGTAGATAAAGAAGATAGTTTAGCAGTGGGCTGGTTTCATGGAAATTATAGAGGTAGCCAATCAATTAAACGTTCTAAATTGACTGGGGAAATGGGAAAAATTGGCAGAATTTACCATCGAATGTATCCCCATTATAAAATCAGGGAAGATCAGATGGTTCGCCAACGAGGATATGTAGAGTTATTAACCATCTTTCCTGATAAAAGAGATGAAACTACTAAACAGTTTTTAGCTTTTTTACCAACAAGTGGGTTTGAAAAATTGTGGGGTGTGTAATCAAGATCCCGGACTTCTATGATTAATTCAAATAGAAGTCCGACATCTATCTGCAAATTTGATTAAATAAAAATTTGATTAAGTAAAAATTTGATTAAATAAATTTTCAGGAGTTGAAAAAATGAGTATTTGGATTGTAACTACTGGCAATAGTGATGTCAAATTAAATCCTAATTATAATGCTAGTAAATGGCAGAAATTTTATAGAATGGTTAGAAGTGAATTATCTAATCATTTGTTTGAACCATCTCGATTAAAAAACGCTCCTGCTAATGAACCTTATACTGTTCCTGCAAGGGTTATGGGTATGGTTTATAGTCCTCAATTAAATGACGAAAGTTTCAATATTTTTGATGATTTATACTTTCCATTGTTAGATACTTTCACTGATTTTTTGAATAAATTAGACAAAAAAGAAAAAACTAAGAAAGTAATAGTAATTACAACAAATCAGGAAAATGCTTTTGACGATCATGATAAGAAAAATAATAAATGTCCTTATTGGCAAGATACTTGTCAACTTATACCTCTCTTGAAGAAGTATTTTCAGCAAAAATTTCCTCAGTTACAAACAGATAAAGATATTCACTTTTTAGAATTAAAAGCTAATTCTAAAACAGAAGGTCTTGATAATTGGGATCAGTGTTTAATTTTAGTTAACAAGTTATTTCAAGAAAATATTACTAACTTGGGAATCAAAGAATATACAAAAATTTTTGTTAGTCATCAAGCAGGTACTCCAGCTATTTCTTCCGCAGTTCAGTTTACAAGTTTAGCCAATTTTGAAAAGCAAGTACAATTTTTAGTTAGCAATGAATATGACCAAGGAAATGCAATTCCTATTCCTAGTTCTAGTTACTTGCAAGGTATGAAATTACAAGAGGCTAAGGAATTATTAGATAGATATGATTACTCAGGAGTTGATAAAATTTTTACAGAGATTTGGAAAAATAAGAAAGAATTTTTAACCGAAAAGGAAAAGAAAATTAAAGATTTACTAGCAATGGCTATCCAGTGGAATAATGCTAATTTTGATGATTTTGCAAAATCCAGAAGTACCATAAATGAAGATGCTAAAAAACGCACTCAACAAAGATGGTGGACTAGTTATGAAGCTGCTTATTTAGCAGTTATAAGGTTTATACAAGGTAACTATGTGGAAGCATTATTTCATAGTTTCCGTGCTGTTGAAGGTTTGCTTAGAGATAAGTATAACAATAAAGATGCACACAAAGGTATTCCTGATTTAGTTGAAATAGTTGTACAGAATTGGCAATTAAGTGATGATATCAAAGTGTTTAAAAACTACACATCCATAGAAAGAAACAATTTATTTCATAATTTGCGGGGATTAGAAAAAGAAGAAGTATTTAAAGCATGGAATACTAAAGATTATAATGGATGGCAAAAAAGAGTTTTGGGCTGTCTTAATTTTATATCTGGGCAAAACTTTACTAAATTAAAAGATGCCAGTCTTATGTCCTCTGTACATGAGGAACTAAAAACAGCAATCAATAATTATCAATTGCCAGCAATAGTAATTATCAGTTAGGTCAAACAATATAAATACTGTAAGGTAAATAGACATCTGGTGGTAATTAATTGTCTAACCTGAAACTATTGTATGAAACTATTATAAGGACAATTTATGAATTGTCCCTAGATCATTTTCACCAGATATCTGTTATGTCAGTTTTCTCGGTTTTGTCATTAACACTCATAAAATACCTCTAGACACCACAGGGGAAAAGAGACTAAAATAGAGCGATCGCTTCCTCCATAGGGAATAAAAATAGAGTAGATTCCAGATCAATAAGATACAGAATCTAAATTGAAACCTCAACCGACTTAGGATTACCTTAGCAATGACAGACAGAGATCCATACATTTATAGAATCAAATCAGTTCAAAAAATCGTAGATGGCGACACTATTGATGCTGATATTGACCTTGGTTTTGATATCTCCCTGACTAAGCGCATTCGTCTTGATGGTATTGATACCCCAGAAACGAGAACAACGAATACTGATGAAAAAAAACTTGGTCTTGAAGCTAAAGAATGGCTAAAAAAACAACTAGACAATAAACATCAAATTCTGGTTAAAACAAAACTTCCAGACAGCACAGAAAAATATGGGAGAATACTGGGCAGGTTATACGTTGACGATGTATGTCTTAATGATCTGATGATTGCCGAAGGATATGCTTGGAAATATGATGGTGGCACAAAAAACAAAGACTTTGAACAACTCAAACAAATTCGTAGATTAAAAGGAAATTAACAAAGTAATCAATAACCCGATCCCCGACTTCTATTTTTAATTATCCCTTGCATGATAAAATTTATATCAGAAATCGGGGATATTTCTGCTATGATATCGCGGACTTTTACACCAGTTTCCGAAGATATCGAGTACCCATTTAGCAGGCAAGACTTGTACTGATCTTGTCGAAGTATGCCTGTTTTTTCATATCAGGAGTTTATCAAATGGATGAGTTTATGCAAGCTGCAATTAGCGAAGCCAAACAAGGCAGAAATGAGGGCGGAATCCCCATTGGGTCTGTTTTGGTCAAAGATGGGAAAATCCTTGGTAGAGGTCATAATAAACGGGTTCAAGATGGTGATCCTGTCACCCATGCGGAAATTGATTGTTTAAGAAATGCAGGGAGAATTGGTAATTATAAAGGTACAACTTTATATTCTACATTAATGCCATGTTATTTGTGTGCCGGTGCTGTGGTGCAGTTTGGGATTAAAAAAGTAATTGCAGGAGAGTCCAGAACTTTTCCTGGTGCAAAAGAATTTATGGTTTATCATGGTGTGGAAATTATAGATTTAAACCTGGATGAATGTGAACAAATGATGAGTCAATTTATAGCAGAAAAACCTGAATTATGGAATGAAGATATAGGAGTTTAAAGGAGTCAGGAGTCAGGAGTCAGGAGTCAAAATTTAATTTTGGATTTCCCTCGTTCCCAGTCTCTGACTGGGAATGCTATCATAGAGTCTCTGACTCTAATTTAACTAAAGGTAAAGCCTTTAATAATTCATTCCCATACTCTGTATGGGAACGAGTAAAACGAGTAAATTACGAATTACAAATTACGAATTACAAATTACGAATTTCTCCAAAGTAATTCTATCAGGTAAAGAACTCTGCGCCCCTAATTTTGTAGTTGCTAAAGCCCCTGCTGCTGCACCCCAAACTACTGCTTCTTTTAAAGGTTTTTCCTGAAAAAGTGCTGCTGCTAAACCACCATTAAAAGCATCACCAGCAGCAACGGTATCTACTGCATTAACTGAAAATGCAGGAATATAAAAACTCTCTTCTTTAGTTGCACAATAAACACCTTTTGCACCTAGTTTAATAATTGCACATTTCACGCCTTTTTGTAATAAAGTATCTGCTGCTTTTGCTGCTGTTTCTTGTTCATTAACTGCAAAACCTACTAATTGACTAGCTTCGGTTTCGTTGGGTGTAATAATATCAATTAATGGGTAAATTTCATCTGGTAAATTATTTGGTGCTGGTGCAGGATCGAGAATAACTTTTATATTTGCTTCTTTGGCTTTTTGGGCTGCTAAAATTACTATTTCTAAAGGAATTTCTAGTTGTAAAAGTAGGAATTTTGCATCTATGAATAAATTAGATAATCTATTGATATCATCTTGATTAACTTTACCATTTGCACCGGGAATAACTATGATATTATTTTCCCCTTGCTGATCTACAGTAATAACTGCAACCCCAGAACTGACGGTTTCATCAATTAAGATATTTTCAGTTTTAACACCACAATTTTGCAAATTTTTAATGAGTTCTGCACCAAAATTATCAGCACCTACACGCCCGATCATTTGCGTGGGTATTCCTAATTTTGCTAATGCAACTGCTTGGTTTGCACCTTTACCCCCAGGGGTGGTAAAAAAGCTTTCGCCTAGCAATGTTTCCCCAGGAATAGGTAAGCGGGGTGTGGTTGCTACTAGGTCTATATTTATGCTGCCAAAAACGATAATTTTCATATTCAGGAGTTATTAAATACAGCAGATTTAAGATTTTAAGGGCGGGCAGGATGCCCACCCCACAAGATTTAAAATGTTTGAATGTGTAATCTTTTCATGTGTAATTAATGATGACTAAAATATTAAGCACGCCATCGCAATAATACACTTTTTACAGGATTGATAAATTCTCGTTTTTCAGATGTAGCACGGGCAAATTCACGTTTTAATTGATAATACCATTGTGCTTGCATATCTGAATCTTTAATCAGTCGCAATACAGGATTGTATTTGAGTCCAATTTGCTGTTTTTCTACTACTGTGCGGTCTTGATCTAAAAATTTTCTGGCTAAGATATGAATTAAAGGTGTGAATATTCTTAACCAATTTGGTATACCATAAAGGACAAAATTTACTTCTGTTTCGGTTTCAGAAATTGGTGTGACTGCGGTTAAATTACAAACTCGATGTTTGCCAAATGTAATTTCTTCTATTCTCACTCCTGGTAAACGAAAAGAAATTTCTACTTCGGGTATTCCTCCACCGACTAACCAATATAATCGGCTCATATTTTCCATATTATCTGACAATTGATGTCGTCTGACTGTAAACCCATAATGTGAAGGATCAAATTGTTTGACTTCTTCATGTATTTCTCCACTTCTCCACCACCAAACTCTATGTACATAGGGAGAATGTGCAGGGTCCATTAAACCTGTCACCGCATGATCTACAAAGCAAGGAAACCGCATTACTTCTACTAAATGAGGTTGTTGTTCAGGAAAACCAGGAACTATGGGAACATCTTTTTGATCAGCGTTGACTTGAGATTTTTCGCTATCGGCCATGTAGATCCAAATGTTGCCTTGAGTCTCATAAATAGGATATGATTGCACATCAAAACGACTCAAATCTATGTTTTGTTCTGGTAATAATGATGGAATTTCTACACATTTTCCCCCAGGGTTGAAGCGCCAACCATGATAACAACATTCTACTTCTTGACCATTGAATCTACCACAACTTAAAGGTACTGCACGATGAGGACAAATATCACGCACTGCAAAAACTTGACCTTCTTTATTTCTCATCAGCAGTACAGGTTCTCCCAAAAAAATCCGGGATACCATCTTACCTGGTTTGAGAAGATGACTAGGTAGTGCGTAGTACCAAAGATTACGTAATAAGATGTGATTGTTATCTATCATGTATGGCTAAGATATGACTAGGAAAAATATACAAAAATAATCATAGACAACAAGTGTCATTTTAAACAGCTTTATTTTTGTTGATTGCTATTCGTAGGTTGGGATTCGCGTTAGTGCTACAAAGCAAGGGAACTTAGATGCAAAGCAGCTTACCGCAGGGTCAACTAACATTAGACCTCTCCAGAAAAGAAATTATGGAACTTATTTATGGGGGCTGGGCGAAGCTTATGGGATATCTAGATGTCTGATTTTTCCGTTAAATTATCGCCCATAAGCTTCGCCCCTACAACTTATGACAAATTAATACATTCTATTGTGGAGATGTCTATTCTACATTTACCCAAAAGTCTGCGGTTTTGATTTTACCATTGCGGTCAAATTGCATCCACATTTTATAAGTTCCTGACTGGGGAAATTTGGTATGAAATTTCACTTGTCCATCAGGAGTATTTTTCATTGCATGGGCGTGAAGATAGTCAGATTTTGAAAGAGTTGATGAACTTTTAATAATTACTAAATGTCCTTTTTCTCCTAAGTATGGTTTCAGGTCTTTTACTGGTTGATTGTTGTTATCTTTGATATCAAATGTTAAACTTACTTCTTCACCTACTTTGATTTTTTCTTCAGAAATATTCAGGTTTACTTTTGTATCGGATATAGTTTTAGTTTTTTCATATTTAGCTAAACTTTTGGGTAGGGGAACTGTACCGGGAATAGTGAGATTTGTGGATGATATATACTCTGCTTGTCCTGCTGGTTTATAATCACTAAAAAGTGTGTATTCTCCTGGGTTGGGAAAATTGACGCTGACTTGAAAACTACCATTTTCTTTATATTCAGGGTGCAAATGATTAAAATGTTCTAAGTCATTGCTGACAACTATTAAGTGCATAATTTTTTCTTGGAAAACATCAAATTTATTGACTGGTTTTCCTGTTTCATCCTGAATATCAATAGCTAGGTTAATCGGTTGGTTAGTTGTTAAATTTTTGGGTGTTGTTAATTTCGCTTGGGTTGTGATAGCTGTTTTGGGTTTTTCTTCATGCTGTGAGTGATCCATTTTTTGCTTTTCTGAATGTGCTTGATGTTCACTCATGGGTTTTGATTTTTGTTTTTCGGTTTGAGGAGTAGTTTCACTATTAGAAATCTTTGCTTCACCAGATTTAATTATTGATGAACAACCAGACGATAATAATAATGTTGTAGCTACAAAAAAACCTACTAAAATACGTTGCATCTTGATATATTTCCTGAATGAGAATCTAGGGTTTAAATGAAAATCTACTTTTGACTTTTTCACCTTTAATATCAGAGAAGATAACTACCTGATATTTACCTGCGGCTGTTTGAAGTAACTTAGGCTAATCTAATTGACTTCTCCAGAAAAGAAATTATGGAACTTATTTATGCGGTCAGGTCGAAGCATTTGGGATATCTAGATGTCTGATTTTTCCGTCAAATTATCGCCCATAAGCTTCGCCCCTACAACTTAGACAAATTAATACATTCTATTTTGGAGAGGTCTAATTGACTTGATGAATTTAACTTCTTTACTCACTGTAACATCAACCATTAACTATTTTTACACACAAAAATTAAATCAGAATGAAATTAATAGAAAATAATAGAAAAATATTTTCTCTCAACAGAAAGTTATAAAGTTATAATTAATACACTATTAGTCAGAAGTGAACGCCATTGTTATGCTAATTGATGTGTAACATTTTTGCCAATTTCTTTAGTAGAGACACCTTTTACCTAGCTTACCTAGCGTCTCCATGATCATCATTTTTTTAGTAATTAATCAGTGATGAAATTGTTGAAAAAGCTAAAAATTTTGATTTTAATCTATCTTTTGATAGTAGATTAATCAACTTTTTTAAACATCGTAATTCCATATCATATATCTAATTATTTGAACACATCCTATAGGAAGATGACTATAAATAGGAGTAGAATTAAATTAATCTTGGTGTGTCGAATAACTGCTTTCTATGGAGGTTTAGCCGAGCTAAACCTTTTTTTATGATGAAACAAATTAGCAAAGAATATTAATTTTCTCAAAAATCATCTTTCCTAGAGACTGATTAATTTACCCCATAAAGTATCTATAGAAATATAATCTACTTCTACCCAAGGCTTGTTCTGTGATCAAGCCTTTCTTTTTTAATCATCATTCTTGACATTGACACTTGCGATTATTCTCAATTATTGTCGGTTGAATAATGTCAACTCTAGGAAGAAAGAATAATTTTTTGACAGGTATATTAAATTCAGTTATTAACAGGTAAACTCATATTTGTACACATCCTCTAGGTAGATGATATAAAATCTAAGTAAGCTTAAATTAACTAGATATGGTAAACACTTGGTATATATCTGGGCTTGGCGAAAAACCAAGCCTTTTTTGTGGTAGATAAATAGCAACGCTTGGATTTTACCACAACTATTCCCATAAGTAAATTATTACTCACACACAATATAAAAATCTATTTTAATTACTCTTTAGGTAGTAGAAATAGCGATTTACAGAGAGTATTATTTAGTGTATTAATGCCTGAAAAACGTGTATTAACCCTGGTCAATATTCCAGGGTCTTTTTTTTATGCAAATTGATGTTTAATTTTCAGTGGTATCTATTAGCGGGTTTTATGAATTTTGTACTCACCTGATAGAGAGATGAATTAGCAGAAAACAGAGTTTAAATTAACTATATATGGTAAACACCTGGTATATACAAAGGCTTGGCTTGAGTCCAAGCCTTTTTCATACTTTAGATAGATACTTAAAGAATTTAATACTGCTAAATATAACCATATTTAAAATTTTAACCAAGTAATGCTTTATCAGTTTTTGGAATATTTTGACACATCCTCTAGGAAGATGATCTGTAAGCAGACAAGAACTAAATTAATTTAGTACGTTGTTAAGCACAGCAATTTTTGAGGTTTGGTTCACAGCCAAACCTTTTTTTTAAAATGTTGTAATTTTATTTTTCTGTGATTTTCATGGTCTATTCTGCTACAATAATAATGTCCTCTCAACAGTGTTTTATCTGCATATCCAAAAAATAAACTATGAGTAATTACATCCCAGACTACGATCCTAGCGGTATAGCAGAAATTAATGGTAATCTCTTAGGCTTACCTTATGATTATAACACTGCTAATTTAATTATCTTTGCTGTTCCTTGGGAAGTTACTGTTTCTTATGGTGCGGGAACAGCGAATGCACCACAGCGAATTTTAGATGCTTCCTATCAAATAGATTTGTTTGATTTTGATCATCCTGATGGTTGGAAACAAGGAATTTATTTAGTGGAAATTTCTCAAGATATCTTAGATAAAAATAATTATTATCGTCAACAAGCTGCTAAAATAATTGCTAGACAAGCTGAAGGTAAAGCATTAACAAACACACCGGATTTAACACCTATCCTCACAGAAATTAATCAAGCGGGTGCACAGGTAAATCAATGGTTATTTAGCCAATGTCAGCAAGCAATGAATTTAGGTAAAAAAGTTGCTGTAATTGGTGGTGATCACAGTTCACCTTTGGGTTATTTCCAAGCTTTGGCAAATCAATATCCTGATTTTGGAATTTTACATATTGATGCACACGCAGATTTAAGAGATGCTTACGAAGGGTTTGAATTTTCCCATGCGTCAATTATGTTTAATGCGTTGAAAATTCCGCAAATTTCTAAGTTAGTGCAGGTGGGTTTACGGGATATTTGTATTGATGAAGTGGAAATAATTAATAATTCAAATAATCGGGTTGTTGCTTATTATGATTCAGCAATTAAACAACAACAATACGCGGGTAAAACTTGGATTGATTTATGTCAGGAAATAGTAGGTAATTTACCTGAGAATGTCCATATTAGTTTTGATGTTGATGGTTTAGATCCTAAACTTTGTCCGAATACGGGAACTCCCGTTCCTGGGGGTTTGGAATTAGAGCAAGTTTATTGTTTATTTAGGGAAGTTGTCAAGAGTGGAAGAAAGATTATTGGGTTTGATGTGAATGAAGTTGGTGATGCGGAATGGGATGGAAATGTAGGTGCGAGGATAGTTTATAAGTTGGCGAATTTGTTGGATTTATCACAGAAATAAAAACCAGTAAAGAGGGTGGTGTTATAGAATAAGACAAAGCATACAAAGCATACTAACTAAGACTATGAAGACACTTGTTAAATGGTCTGTTGAAGATTATCATCGGATGATTGCCGCAGGGATTTTGAGCGATCGCCCTGTAGAATTACTAGCAGGGGAAATAGTCGAAATGTCTCCAGAAACACCCATTCATTACAACACTGCTAGACGTGGTACTAAATACCTGGAGGAGTTACTAGCAGGTAAAGCTGAGGTTCGTTTTAATGGTCCAGTTACATTATCTTCCTCTGAACCAGAACCAGATATAGCTATTGTTCGTTTACCAGAATCAGCTTATAATGAACGCCACCCAGAACCACAAGATATTTTTTGGATTATCGAAGTTGCTAATACCAGTTTACAGAAAGATGTAGATATTAAAGCTGCTATTTATGCGGAAGCAGGAATACCAGAATATTGGGTTTTGAATTTAGCAGCTAAGAATATAATTGTGTTTCGAGAACCGGAAAATGGTAAGTATTTGAGTGAACAAACGATTGAGGAAGGGGTAATTATTCCTTTGGCGTTTGTAGATGTTCAAGTGTCAGTTGAGAGACTTTTAGGGTGATGTGGTTAGAGTAGATTAGTTTCTTCTTGCGCTAGTTCAGATATTAAAACTTGCATGATGTAGAGTTTATCTGCACGGCTGAGGGTGTGTAGGGTGTTGAGAAGTTCAGCAGAAACCATTTAAAAATCTCCGGTAGTTTAAACTCAAATCTTAGGAAAAGAAGGAGAATAGTATTTTTCAAGAAAATATAATTATGCTCACATTATTCTTGATATTTATGAAAAAGTAGTATTAGTAATTTGATTTCTCATTGCTTGCCATTCTGGTAGCCATGTCCAAACCTCTTCTTTTTGTTCCATTGTTTTCACAATTGTATTTAAAAATATGGTAATTGAACTATTAACGCCGGACATAGTGGGTACAAATCCCAATTCGCTGAGTTTATTTTGCATTTTCCAAAGTAAATCCTTGCCAGCAAAAAATGTTAGATAATTGTTATACTTATCTCCACCTGGTTTAAATAATGGTAGCAATTCTTCAAATTTATTCAAAACATTCTGTGCTGTTACAATCCGATCACCTTTGTTTTTATTAACTATTGATCTAATATTTTCCCTAACAGCTTTTTCGTCATATTTGCGGGGAAAATATCCATATATACCTTCAATTTCCTCACCCCAACAGTTTGGAAATCCAAAGCTAGTTAGAGCAGCACGAGCAGCAGTATATACTGCTATTTCCTTTGCAGCTTGGTCTAAAGCCTCTCGGTATGAGTTCATAGATGGAATTTTACTTCTTATAGTCCGATTTACAACCACTGGATCAATCAAATAATTTTCTATTTCTTTCCTCTCCCATTTCCAACCTATCTGTACTCCCTGATAAGTGTAAGGAAGTGGTGAATTTTGAGGAGTAATATCATAGTTATCAAAATCACGATCAACTATTCCAGCTAAATTTGGTACAACTAATCTATCAGGAATAATTTTTTTCATGAAACTTTTTCCTCCCAGGGGTTTAATTTCACATTTTGGTAAAATTTGACGAAGAACTCTTATATCATAACTACCAGAGTTGCCTTCACAATAAAGAACACTTACAGACACAATACTCCTCCTGATAGCCGATATCTGTCATTTTCACTAATGACATTGCTTACCGCTTCGGAATGGGTTGTGATAATGAATTGACAAGTTGGGGCAATTCTCATTAACTGACCAGTTAAAAATTGAGATGCTGAAGGATGTAGATTTAAGTCTATTTCATCAATTAAGACAACTGCATAAGCAATTTGTTGTCTCACAAACTCGTAGAGGATAGGAAATATTGATTGTTCACCAGCAGACATTTCCGCAATATCATAAGTTCTATTTCCATCACTGAGTAAGAAATATGTAGTTTCTTCTGTGGGAGACTCTAAGCTGGGAAGTTCCTCTAAATATTCTACAAAGCAACGGTCAGGAAATACCTTTTTATATAGTCTTTCTAACTGCTGTAAATAATCATTTTCATGCTTAATACCCACTTCTTGTCTACGTTTCCAACGAATTAAGTATTGTCGTAAACGACCAACACCTAAATCAAAAGATGTCTCACCTCTAAGTTCTTTATTACCTTCTCCTGCTTCTTGACTAGGAGTTCCTAAATTCCGAAATTGATCAAACCAAAAAATTCCAGGTAGTTGAGAAAAATAATGTCGAACTGATTGATCACCACGATTGATAAAACTCTGTGCATAATAGCGTCCTCGAAACTGAGCGCGTTCTTCTGGTGTGTTACCAGCCTTCCAATGTTCTCCATTTAAAATCACTTTAACTACCCGACTATTTCCTGGTTGAATAAACTCATCAGGACGAAAATCTGAGGGCAGGGAATCATACCATATTTTGGCAATTTTACGAGTTGCTTCTAGTTCTTCTTCTTCAAAAGATACTTCTAATTCAATTCTTGGTGTTCCCCATTTCCAATAACGTCCAGGTAAAAAGCCAATCCAATCGAAATCAGAAACTTTTTGGATGCGTCCAGTTGCTAATGCTAATGGTAAAGCGATCGCCTGTAATAATGTTGTTTTACCAGAACCATTATCACCGAGAATTAGGAAGCGATCGCTTACTTCATCAAGGATTTTATTTTTGAAAGAAACCCTCAAATCCTGAAACTTTTTGAAGTTTTGAATATAAATTGATTCTACCTTCATTTGCTAGTCGCTTTTGTTGTAGGTGAATTACAGTGATGATATCTTCATAATCATGATTATAGTTCATATATCAACAATAATAAATCTGACTACTTCACCCCAACTACCCAACAAGCGGTAAAATTAACAATCCAACCCAACATTGCATCTATAGCCCATGTATTGCGACTACCTGGTACAAATCCTTACTGCCCGCGTTTACGATGTAGCCCAGGAAACACCACTGGAATATGCCCCCAACCTCTCCCACCGTATCAACAACAAACTCCTACTCAAGCGGGAAGATATGCAGTCTGTCTTCTCCTTTAAACTGCGGGGTGCCTATAACAAAATGGCCAACCTGCCCCCAGACTTACTGAAACAAGGTGTAATTGCTGCATCTGCGGGAAACCACGCCCAAGGTGTGGCCTTATCTGCTAGTCGCTTGGGAACAAAAGCTATTATTGTTATGCCCGTAACCACTCCCCAAGTAAAAATTAACGCCGTCAAAGCACGGGGGGGAGAGGTGGTTTTATATGGAAATACCTATGATGACGCTTACGCCCACGCCCGTCAATTAGAAGCGGAAAAAGGGTTAACCTTTATACATCCCTTTGATGATCCTGATGTCATTGCTGGCCAGGGAACTATTGGTATGGAAATTTTACGCCAATATCAACAACCTATTCACGCGATTTTTGTGGCTATTGGTGGAGGTGGTTTAATTGCGGGTATCGGTGCTTACGTGAAACGCTTGCGCCCGGAAATCAAAATTATCGGTGTTGAACCAGTAGACGCTGATGCTATGTCTCAATCTCTCACAGCCGGTCATCGTGTACGCTTATCTCAGGTGGGTTTGTTTGCTGATGGGGTAGCAGTGCGGGAAGTGGGGGAAGAAACCTTCCGCTTGTGTCAGGAATATGTAGATGAAATTATTTTGGTAGATACCGATGCTACCTGTGCAGCGATAAAAGATGTTTTTGAAGATACCCGTTCTATTTTAGAACCTGCGGGAGCATTAGCTGTAGCTGCTGCTAAAGTCTATGCAGAACGAGAACAAATACAAGGGAAAAACTTAGTTGCCGTCGCTTGCGGTGCTAACATGAACTTTGACCGCTTGCGGTTTGTGGCAGAAAGGGCAGAATTTGGAGAACGTCGAGAAGCGATTTTTGCGGTGAATATTCCTGAAAAACCAGGAAGTCTGCGTCAGTTTTGTGAATGTCTGGGCGATCGCAATTTAACAGAATTTAATTATCGCATTGCCGATACGAAAGAAGCGCATATTTTTGTCGGTGTGCAAATTGAAAACCGCGCCGATGCTGCGAAAATTGTAGAAAAGTTTGAAAATAACGGTTTAAAAACAATTGATTTAACCGATGATGAATTAACAAAATTGCATTTACGGCACATGGTAGGGGGACATTCTCAACTTGCTGATCATGAATTATTATATCGGTTTGAATTTCCTGAACGTCCTGGGGCGTTGATGAAATTTGTGGGTTCTATGTCTCCTGATTGGAATATTAGCTTATTTCATTATCGCAATAATGGGGCAGATTATGGACGAATTGTGGTAGGAATGCAAGTTCCACCCCATGAAATGAATCAATGGCAGGAGTTTCTTGATTCTTTGGGTTATCGTTATTGGGATGAAAGTCAAAATCCTGCTTATCAGTTGTTTTTGGGTTAGGAAATTTTGTTTTTTCACGCAGAGACGCAGATAACGCAGAGGAAGAAAGGAAAGAAAGGAAGTAATAAGAAAAGTCTTGTGGGGTGGGCATCTTGCCCGCCATTTTTTACTTTTTATTTACCTGAATTAAAAATTTTAATTTTAACCATCCTACAGCAGTTTTCATGTCTTTAGACCACAGTAAGGGCGAAGCATTCGGATGATAGTCTTAGGTAAAAACCGATAATTAATTGTCCGAATGCTGATGCTTCCAGCACGCTTCGCGAACGCCTCTACATTGTTAACGCGAAACCTAAATCAAAATGTGGTTTATTTACCTGAAAATAGCTGTAAAACAATAAAAGTGAGTAAACGAATAGTTTTCAGATTTTGCACAAATACTTAAAATTTTAATGAAACAATTGTCAATTATCAATTATCAATTATCAATTGATAAAAAAGGCTTGGTTTTTTTACCAAACCTTGTTTTACAGAAGTGAAAGACTCTATTGAATTTAAGCATTTATGAACTTTATAGTTTATCTATCCTCAGAGTTAATTTATATTTTTTATCCATAGATGAATGGGGATGATCCTAAATGTGTACATTTATTTTTATTTTAACCGCAAAGGACGCAAAGGTAAGACTTTTTTAGAGAGTTTTTCGTTTTGTTACGGTGATGTTTTCTCAATTGGGATTTTTGGTATAAACGCAGATATTTTAATTAATTTTTTCTTTCATCTGCGTCTATCTGCGCTAAATTATCCCTGCATTTTATCCACCCAATTTAAACACAACTCCCGAAAATGTTCACCCCTAACTTCAAAATTAGGATATTGATCAAAACTCGCACAAGCTGGAGATAATAACACTACTGACGCTTGGTATTTTTTCGCTAATTCTGCGGATCTGGGAATAGCTTTATCCATTGTTTCCACAATTTCAAAGTTATTATATCCCAATTCTTGTAATCTTTGAGCGAAAGCATTTGCCGCACTACCAATGAGTAATACAGCAGCAGCTTTATCTTGAATTTTCTTTAACCAAGCTGTATCATCCCCTGCTTTTGCTTCTCCACCAGCTATTAAAATCACTGGACTTTTTACCGATGCTAAACCAACTTCAGCCGCATCATAATTTGTGGCTTTGCTATCATTAATAAAGTCAATGTTTTCCCATGTACAAATATGTTCTAAGCGATGGGGAACACCAGGAAATTCACTCACAGCGCGACAAATTGCTGCAATTTCTATTCCCGCTAATCTCGCAGCACCAACGGACATTAATAGATTTTGTTGGTTGTGTTCTCCTACCATTCGCAAAGCAGAAACTTCGACAATTTTCTGAGGTTGAGAACTTGCAGATAATTTTTCTATTACCCAGCCATTTTCTATATAAAAGCCTTTTTCACCTATTAAAAATTCTGCCCCTTTAATACTTGTCCAATAAGCATTATCCCATTGATTTAAACCAATTTTGTTTAAATAAACATCATCACCGTTAAATATTTGCAACTGGGAATTATTTAACAGTTTGGCTTTAATATTGTAGTAGTTTTCTAATGTTTGATGACGGGCTAAATGATCCGGTGTGAAAGTTGTCCAAATACCAATTTTCGGTGCAAGCGTCACAGAAGATTCTATTTGATAACTACTTAATTCACCTATTACCCAATCTACAGAACCTTGAATTTTAGACTTTGGATTTTCGATAGTTCCTTGTATATCTTCCTTACTTCTTTCTTCAACCAAACAAGACTCATTTACAATCTCTCTTAAAACCTCTTCCCTTTGTGTACTTTGCGTCCTTTGCGGTTCGTTTTCCTCAATTTGCTTTTGATTTAAAGCTACTTCACAAGCAGCATAACCGATGTTACCACAAGCAGGGGCGTTAAAACCGGCAGCTTGAAAAATGGCAGCAGTTAACGCGGTGGTTGTGGTTTTCCCATTTGTACCAGTTATTGCTACCCAGGGAATATTTTGCAAATGTCTCCAAGCTAGTTCCATTTCCCCAATGGTTTCTATTCCTAACTCTCGCGCTTTCAACAAGATAGGAATGTCCCAAGGTACACCAGGACTAACTACTATTAATTTCGGTAATTTGTTGGCTAAATTTAAACTTTCAAAATCTGGGGTGTGTCCTAATTTGACGGTAATTTGTTCTTGAGCAAGTTGTTGTTGTTGTTCCAGGAGGTTTGGGGAGGTATTGCGATCGCAAAGTTCCACCTCCCATCCTTCCTGTTTCAACAATCTTGCCGCAGCAATACCGGACTTTCCCAATCCTATCACAATAGCTTCTGGCATAGACTGTGTAGTTCCCTGGTTAAGCTACCCTATAGTAGCGTTAATTGGCAAAAATTACACCTGTTTTTGATGACTTTTGCTACAAATTTTTTACAAATTTTTCACAATCGCGCCAAAGTCAGCTAATACACGTCCATGATTTCGCAATAATCCCAGCAAATTTAACCGATTTCGCTTAATATTTGCATCTGGGTCCATGACTAAAACGCTATCTTCTCCATCAAAGAATTTACTCACGGTGGGAGCAATTTTTTCTAGTGCTGCTATTAACAGTTGATAGTTGCGTGTTTGCTGTGCGGTTTGGGTTTGGGGTACTAATTCTACTAGGGCGTTGTAGAATGCTGATTCAGATGATTTTTGGAATAATTCGGGATTAATTAATGTTTTGGGTTCTAATTGTTGATAGTCTAAATCACCTTGTGCAGCGAGTCTAGTAGAACGGTTAATGGTTTCATAGATTTTTTCTAATGTACCATCTTTGCGGATTTGTTGTAAGTAAATTGCGCGATCGCGTACATCCAATAAATCTTGGAATGCACGTTCTGTATATTCTTGATCATCTCCCAATACCGCATTTACCAAGTCATAATCTATCTGTTTTTCTTCTTGTAATAAAGTGCGAATCCTTTGTAGGAAAAATTCCCGTAATGTAGAAATTAAAGATTTGGCATCTTTATTAAATGTGGTTGCAAAATTTGTCGCTATCTGTTCTAATAGCTTCTCTAAATTTATCTGCAAATTAGAAAACCACGTAATATTAATGATCGCATTTGCAGCGCGACGTAATGCAAAGGGATCGGATGAACCTGAAGGAATTAAACCCAAACCAAAGATACTAATTAATGTATCTAGTCTATCAGCTATTCCTACTATTTGCCCGGTTAATGTTTCCGGTAGAATGTCATCAGCATTTCTGGGTAAATAATGTTCAAAAATTGCTTTTCCTACTTCTGCATCTTCACCACTAGCTAAGGCGTATTTTTCCCCCATAATACCTTGTAGTTCAGGAAATTCATACACCATTTGGGTGACTAAATCCGCTTTACATAATAAAGCTGCCCTTTGAATTTTCTGACTTTGATTTTCTGCTAATTGCAATTGTTGAGAAATGAGATTTGCTATGTTTACAACTCTCTCAACTTTGCCCCTAACTGAACCTAAATCTTCTTGAAATGTAACTGTTTCTAATTGCGGTAAAAAGCTTTCTAAAGGTTTCGCTAAATCAGCTTCATAGAAAAATCTCCCATCAGCTAACCGCGCCCTAATTACTCTTTCATTACCAACAGCAATGATATCTGATTTTACAGGATCGCCGTTAGAAACGGTGACGAATTTAGGTAATAATTCCTGATTTTCCGCTGTCTTAAATACCGGAAAATAACGCTGGTGCGTTACCATCACTGTGGTAGAAACTTCTGTAGGTAATTTGAGAAATTCATCCTCAAATTTACCAACTACCGCACTCGGATATTCTACTAAATTCTTCGTTTCTTCTAATAAGTCTGGGTAAATTTCTGTAAAACCGCCTAATTTTTGCACTGCAATTTTGACTTGTTCAACAATGATTTTTTCCCGTTCTTCTGGGGAAACGATCACATAACCAGAACGCAAGGTATTAACATATTCTGTTGCGTGGGAAATGCTGACAGGTTCGGGATGTAAAACGCGATGGGTTTGGGAAATGCGATCGCTTTTAACTATCTTTTCACCGTTCTGCAATTCTAAGGGTAGAATATCCCCATCTAATAAAGCAACTAACCAGCGAATAGGACGGGAAAACCTACCGTCACCGCTTCCCCACCGCATTAACCGCTTTCCTTCCAAATTCCAAACCCATTGGGGAACGAGTTCTGTTAATATTTCTGCTACTGGTCGTCCTGCTGTCTTTTTATTAACAAAGACAAAATCACCTTTATCCGTAGAACGCACTTCTAAAGCTGACAGTTCCACACCTTGTTTTTTAGCGAAACCTTCTGCTGCTTTTGTGGGTTGACCATCTTTAAATGCTGCTTGTGCAGGTGGTCCTTTAATTTCTTCTTCTTTGTCTGGTTGTTGAGATGGTAAACCGTTGATGAGAACTGCTAACCGTCGGGGAGTTCCAAAAACTTCCACCGTTTCCGCTTTGAGACTATTAGCTTCTAGAGTTTGAGGAATACGCGATCGCCATTGTGCGATCGCACCACTCAGAAAGCTTGCGGGTAGTTCTTCTGTACCAACTTCTAATAAAAACGCAGTCATAAGGTCACTAATGTTGATCAGTCAATTCCATCAGTTTACCTTGTGATCAGGCTGTGGTGAACAAGATCCTCTAGTAATTGGCGTTGTATTATAGGAGTTGATGAGGAGGTAATTTTTATGTTGAAGCGTATTCATATAGTGATCCGATTTGATTCATGAATTTTTCGTAGAGGCAGGGAACAGGGAACGGGAAAGAAGGCTGTCAGTATTTATGGTGAGCGAAGCCGAACCATGTACGGAGTTCTGTTCTATTTTTGGATAAGTTATAAATTTTGATAAACTTTGATTTATCCCCTATCCAATAACCCAAAAAAAGGATGAATTATCTCAACACTAACTTACTGGAGTTAAAAACAATTTAGCCTCTGCTAATCTCCTTCTTCTCAACCCTGCTTCCACTGAACTACCAGGGTTTCTATATTGAACAAACGTCTCTTCAATTTCATTCCATTGTTGATTCTTTAAAACTCTGGTTATACTCTCAAAATTCTTTGCACCATAGAAATTAGCACCTAAATTATAACCAAAACTCAATAAAGCACCCTGTTGGTTAACATTCAACACATCCCATACAGGAATTTTCTCTAAAGTTGGCAGATAGCTATTTTCTAACTGCAACATTAACAACTCATCCGCTTCTGCTTTAGTAATTGTTTCACCTAATTTCCACTCACCACCATTTTTCTTGCGAGTCGTTCCCCAACCAATAGTAATTGGTTTACCACCAGTTAAAGGATCAGGATAAGCTTTAAGAAATAAACCTTCAAATTCTTTAATCAGCGATACCCCTGGTAAAGGTAGTTTACCAGTTGCACCACCATAAAGAACTAAACTCGCCTTCTCTAAATCATTTAAAGCATTGTTTAAAACCGTCTGAGTACCTATTCCCACCACCCCATCAGCTTTAAGTTTTTTTGCTGTTTGAAACTGTTTGACTGCTACTACAGTCTTATTCCCAAAATTACCATCCATAATGCCAGGATCAAAGTTGAGAATTTTTAATATTTGTTGCAACTGCTCAACTTTTGCCCCTTCAGATCCTAATTTAAGGATTTCATTAGAATTGAGAATTAATTTGGTTGTCATAAAGTTATACTCGTATACTGGGAGATAGTAGGAAAATCAACTTACTATTCCCTCATTATCCACCAAAGAATAGATTTTTATGGTTAAAAAAAGGTAAATCTTTTTAAAGATTCATTACTGAAAAGAAAACTCTGATTTAACGTTCCACTGTCTGCCGTCATGGAGTAGCAAAGTCAGATGAGATGCGGTAAATTCAAAATATACCTGACGTTCTTTAAAGTCATTCCATGCAGCAGGAAAATCATGTTTTTTTAAATCTCTCCTGGCTACGGTAAGATGAGGGGTAAAAGAGTGATTTTTCCCATCTTTACCGATGATTCCCAAACTACTTTCTATATCATTCATTAAATCTAATTGTAACTTTAAAAGTGCTTGAATTTTTACTACATTCATGTATATAACACGAGGAGGAAAAGCCGCAAAACCATCAAGTGTAATGGGTAAGTAATTCTGCTTTTTGGCGAAAGTTTCCATAAAGGTTTCTAAAATTGATATTTCCTTTTTTTTCCACATAAAAGGAGGCTGTAGAGTGATATGTGGAGGGGAATTTTGAGCGCCGCGACTACCATAATTATTAACAAAATGTTGTTTAATTTCGTTAGCATAATCTTGAATATGTTGGGGTGGAAGTATAGCAATAAAAAAGCGATTCATAATTTTAGAAGTCAGGAGTCAGGAGGAAGTTAATAACCCAATTACCCATTACCAATCACCAATATGATAATTTAAGAAAAATCTAAACTACTTAATTATTATGCCTTGGTTTGTCAAAATTGAAGCAGGTTTAGTGGATAAGCCCACCTTTGATCAATATGTACCAGCCCATACAGCTTACGTCAAAGCATTGATAGATAAAGGACACCAAGCCAAAACGGGATATTGGGCGCAAAGGGGAGGGGGGATGATGTTATTTGAGGCGGCTTCAATGGATGAAGCGCAGGCCATCGTGGCTGCTGATCCCTTAGTAGTCAACGGTTGTGTGAGTTATCAGCTTTACGAATGGAAAATTGTTGTGGAATGATGCACATTTTTAGAAATTTGATGTTATGATGATTTCAGACCTGGATCTATGCGATCTCAACGCCCAAACTTTGTCAGGACCGGAAGGTAGCAGCAATACGGGATGCTTGCGATAGGCGTAGTCTCCGGGTCGCCCTATTTTTAGGAGTGCTTTGCAGCAATGCCTGGTTTTGGAGATATTGTACAAAAAGCTTTTTACCTGGGTGTAGGCTTGGCTTCTTACGCAGGCGAAAAAGCAGGGGGGAAATTAGCGGAACTGCGATCGCAAGTCCAAAAACTGGCTGACGAGATGGTAGCCAAGGGTGAAATGAACACAGAAGAAGCTCGTCGTTTCGTAGAAGATATGATGAGACAAGCCCAACAACCCCAGACACCTGGTGAAACCACAGAAAAAACAGAAGCTTCTGAACCCCGTCGCATCGAAATAATAGGGGAAGATGAAGAACCGACTGTTAAACAAACTCCCAAAGAAAACGTGGATCACCTGCGTCAACAAGTGCTAGACCTGAAAAAACAATTAGAACAGCTTAAACTCGATCAGTAAAAACTAATTTTTCACCCTGAACATCAGTAAAAATGGTAATTTGGGGGATGGCGCTAAATCTAACACTGGTTTGATTTGCATTGATGGCTATATTCTAGTTATTATCGCACTTACAACCGAGAACCCGGAAGCGTCCTGTTTGTAGCCAGTAACACAGTTAAGCTTATGGAACCGTGGCAAAAAGACTTAGTTGATATCATCGAAACTGTGGCTGATGAAGTCGAAAACTTCTTCCAAGGAATTAATGACATGGTAGATGCTTTTTTTGAGCTAACGGAAGAAATTACCTTCGAGGTACAGAATAACATTGCTGCGGAAATTGACCAGTATTTACAGGAATTAGCAGAACCGCTGATGGAAGTATACTGGGAACTGGAAGACGTGGTGACAGATGTAGATCCAGGTTTTCCATATCAGGTGGAAGCGACAGCGGAAAAAAATCCTGCTTGTATAGGTTGCAGCAATTATCATGGTCAAGCTTATGGTGGTAATTTGTTAGTTTGTGCTATGCACCCTCATGGTTGGGATGACGAAAATTGCCCAGACTGGGAAAAGAGCAGCAGTGAATTTTAAGCGTGAAACAGGTGTTGTCAATGTTAAATTATTATTAGTATTCATGAATCTCTGCATTTTTCTAGAATAATTTCCAGAATCATTTTATGAGTAATTCCTTGTCTGAGACTGTACCCCCAAGCAAACCAGAAATGAAATATGGTGAACGTGAGATTGAAGAAGGAAAACTAATTACCTTTCCCAATCCGCGTATAGGTAGAGAATATAATATTGATATTACTTTGCCTGAATTTACCTGTAAATGTCCCTTTTCCGGTTATCCTGACTTTGCGACTATTTACATTTCCTACGTACCAGATGAAAAGGTAGTAGAATTAAAAGCTTTAAAACTGTATATTAACAGTTACCGCGATCGCTATATTTCCCACGAAGAAACAGCAAATCAAATTTTAGATGATGTAGTTGCAGCTTGTGATCCTTTGAAAATGACAGTCAAAGCTGATTTTACTCCCCGTGGAAATGTGCATACAGTTGTGGAAGTAAAGCATAAAAAACGCAAATAATCAGGTATGTAATCAGGTATGTAGTGAGGACTTCAGTCCTCATTACATAATGTTTTGGAGATTTTTTTATCACTAACCAGCCATTTTATAAATATTAGGTTCAGGTAAAGATTCACCATCAGCTTCATAAGAAATTATTAAAGATTCTAGAGCTTCTTTACCATTAGCAACAGCTTCTTCATAAGTTTCTCCATGAGTGCGCCATTTTTGTCCAGGAAAATCAGGTAAACTAACTAAAAAACAATCATCTTCCTCTGACCATTGAATGATCATTTGATATCTTAATTTATCCGTTCTGTGAAACCTGCTTTTTTCAGCATTTTCTTTAATTCCCTAATTTTCTTAGGCATAATTAACCTGATTAATTTTTGAGAGACTTCTTACCCATTAACTTATTAATAAATGCCAAAATATGACCAGAAATAGACCTAATAAAACGGTAAATTTTACGGACTTTATTTAACAAAGGATAAGGAACTCGTAACCGCAAAGGATAAAAAATAGGTAGATATATCAAATAATAAGCTCTTTTTAAATCATCCCATTTTGAGCATTTTTCCTGTTGCAGAAAATCAGAAATATCCACCACCAAACCCCTACCCTCAAACATCATCACATTTTTACCATGTACATCATGGGGGTAAAGTCCGCGAGTGCGAGCATAGTCCAAAGCATAATCAATATCTTTAATTACCTTGGGAGGAATACGCAAACCCCGGTGTAAACAGTCATAAAGAGTAACACCAAATAATCTTTTCAAAACCAACAAACCATCATGAGCATAAAAACACTCAGAAAAAGCAGGATGAGAACCAAGACGCTGATAGACCTCCAATTCTTCCTCAAACCCAGGACGACCAGGTGCGTACATTTTCACCACCACATCAGGATATTCAGGATGAACAACCACCGCTGCATAGTTTCCTGTACCCAACAACTCCCAGGGAGAGGGGATAGCGCGTACTTCTATCGGGTTGTGGGGATGGACACTTTCAATCACGAAATTGGGAATAAGTTCTTGGTGGATAATAGCAATTAGTGACTGTATTTTTGATTTATCCATAGGATATACGCACCTTAATTAGCGGTATCATACCTATAAAATACACCACTTAATTGCTATTGTTGCCCAAATCAAAAAAATTATTTTGTAGCTGGTTGAGTCAGTTGCTCTAAAATTCCCAAAACCTCTCTTTCAAAGGTTACTTGAGCGCGGTTAGTTTTACCACCAATATACAAAACATCATCTTTTTGCAAAGCCCAAATTTGGGAATGGGAAAAATAACTCATGACCACACCCAACATCAACAAAGCAAAACCGCTATACACAATCGGAATACCCGGATCATACTTAATTTGTAAACCCGTGCTACCTACCACATCAACAACTTTCAAATTTACCCCATTTACAGGAATAGACATTCCTGAACGCACAGTATTTACTAATTTTCCTTGACCATCATAGATTAAAACCATGCCTTGTAAATCTTTAGCTAACAGAGAAACACCTTCACTTAAATCTGGTTTTGTAGGTATCCAAGTACCCCACAGTCTACCTTTACCTTTAGTATCTAACAACGCCATTGGTAATTGGAAAATGGGACTATTATTGAGTTTAATTCTAACGCTAGAAATACCCCAATCTGTTTGATAAAAAACCACACCATGATAACGCAAAGGTTTATTCACATAAATTTTTTCATGATCTATTTCTTTACCTTCATTATCTAACACAGATAAATCAGAATAAAATTGATCAATACCTCCTTTGGGAGTATAATCAATCCAAAATCTATTAACTTTTACTGACCAATCTTTTAATACATCTTGAGCAGACCAAGCACCCGCATCAATGATATTTTTTACCTGGAAAGTATCACCAGAAGCAATCATTTCTTGAGCCATAAAACCCGTCATTGCTCCCCAAATACCACCCAGTAAAATCATCACAATACCGATATGTACAATAATCGGTCCAATGCGTCCGACTATACCTTTGCGAGCATAAAGAATATCATTTTTTTCTGATGATTGAAAGATTTTATAACGGTTTTTTGTTAAAATTGGAGTGATAGAATTTAGAACAACATCATTTAATTCTGCACTCAAAGCTAACTTTTTAAACTTCTTCGGATCATCATAATATTGCCATTTTTGAGCAGCTTTTAAAGCTGGTAATTGACGGGTAAAAGTACAAGCAGTTAAACTCGTACCAAATAACACTAATAAAGCCAAAAACCACCAAGTGCGATAAACATGATCCAAACCCACAACTTGAATCACTTTCCAAGTCAAAAAACCAAATAAAGCGGGATGTTCTGGATAATTAGCCTGGTAAAAAGCTGGTGTTTGTCCCTGTTCAATGACTGTACCACTGATACTAAAAACAGCAATTATTAATAACAGCATAATTGCCAACCTTAAATCTGTCAGCACAGGTAAAACTTCCCGTTTCAAGAAACGAACCGGAACAGAAAACAAATTAACTTCTGGGGATGTTGAATTATCTACAGTCATGGTTTACAAAGGTAATAAATTCTTGCTCTCTTCTTTGTGTACTTTGCGTACTTTGCGGTTTATCACTTTAGAAACTACCAAGAGGAAGACGAGAAAGTAAAGAAAACACACCAAAACCTACTAACAAAGCACCGCTAACGGGGTTTATCCAACCAGACCAACGACGCAATTCTAGCAGTTTTTTAATTGTTGCAGTAAACGTACCTGCTAAAATTAAAGGTGTCACATATCCCGCAGTATAAGCAAGTAGTAAAACCGCACCTAAAAGCAAATCTTGAGTATTAGCAACCCAACCTAATAAACTGGCTAAAACTGGTGTGCTACAAGGAGAAGCAACTAAACCAAATGTTAAACCAATAGAGTATGAACGAATACCAGGAGGTAAATCATTAGATATCCAATTTGTTTCACCTAAAGATGGGAATTGTAAAGGTAAAGCTTCTAATAAATTCAACCCCATAATAATAGCAAGAATACTCACAATAATTGGTAGACCAATTCCTACTTGACCGTAGACTTTTCCTACCAAACCTGCTATAATTCCTAAACCTGCTAATGTAGTAGCTAATCCTAATGCAAACCAGGTTGATTGTGCAGCAGCTTGTAGTCGGCTTTTCGCTTCATAACCGCCAATATAACCAATAGTAATTGGCAGCATTGATAGCATACATGGTGTTAAACTGGTCAACAAACCAGCAGCGAAAATAATTGCGATACTGACAACACTGAGGTGAGTGAGTTGGTTAGTAACCAGGGTGTTAGCAAATTGTTCGATTTGATAAATTTGGGTTTGCAGGTTCTCCAGCATGGGTATGTTTTAAATTACAAAGGCTGACTCTGTTTGTATTCTAGCTTATTCGGTTTTTTGTTTCTTGCTAATTTTGAATGTGGGAAAAAATAGCTTTAATTTAGTGTTTTGCTGAATGATAATTTTTTTTAATCTATTTTTTGGGAAAAAAGTTGATGATGTGACTTTTTCGCAATAGCTAGGGGTTTATTGAGAATACTATTGAGAATGGTGTCAATAACTCACGAATTTTATAGGGTTTGGGGATTGATTATTTTGTTGTTCTGTGTTTATAATAATTTTATGTATAATCCAAGGGTGTTTTATAAGTTGTTTTAGACGTAGAACCTCTGGGTTGACGTTACCAGTCTGGAGTCTGGGAAAAAGTAAAAACGAGTAAAAATTTTTGTTTGAGAGAAAATAAACGAACCGCAGAGACGCGGAGAAGACAGAGTTAGAGTTTTTAAGTTGATAGGTTGTTTTTGAGGTAGAACCTCTGGGTTTGCATTCCCAGTCTGGAGACTGGGAACGATTAATTACTGATTTCTATAACCAATTTTCTAATTTTAATCCTGTGATTCTTGATAAATCGGAATCATGGGAAACTAAGGTTAAATCGTGAATTATTGCGGTAGCTGCTATAAATATATCTGCATCTTGAATTGGTAAACCTCTTTGTTTTAAGTCGGCATAAATTTCTGATGCTTTTTTGAAAATTGCCATATCATCTAATAGCAATACTTGGTATTGAGTGGCTAATTTTTCTAAATCTTTTAATTTTTTAGTAGCGTTTACAGCTAACAGTCCTCTTTCAATTTCATAATAAGTCACAGCACTCATAAACACCTTTTCTTTTTGAATGCGTAAGTTATCTAATTGTATGATGACTTTTTGATTATTTTTGAAAATTGCTGAAACAATATTCGTATCTAGTAGATATCCCATATTTTTGTTATTTATTTCCGTTTTACTGCTTCATCAAATATTGCCATTTCTTCAGGTGTGAAATCATTTAAAGTTCCTGCAACCGAATGCAAAACTAAAATCCCATTAATTCGACTAATTAAGTCTTCGTCTTCCATGACTTCTATCAGTGGTAGAATGTTGGGTTTGTTGAATAGTTCATAAATGTAATTAATCATATCTTCTTGTTGTAATCTTTCTTGATAGACACTATTATTAGCAATCAAATTTTCCACAATTGCAGAAATTCGTTTATAGGTTGTTTGTTCTTGAATAGATGTGTTGCTCATATTCTTTACCTCTTTTTTTAGGATAGATAATATTTTAGCATAGAAGATAAAATATATGTTATATGTCGATATTCCTAATAAACATCTAGGGTTCAATTTCTGGATCTGGAAAATTCATAATTTACCTGGAATATGTAAAAACACAGAAAAATATAATTTAATTATACCCACAAAAACCCAACAGCGTCAAACTGATTTTCCCAAAAACCCGCACCCCCACCCCTTGAAAATCAGTCAACTTTAACAAATCAAAGCTTCCCCATCTTGAGTACATCATTAATATAGAAATAGATATCATCTTCACCATCTGCTAAAATAATTAATAATTTGTAATTACAAAAAATCCCATATATTTTTACTAAAACCCTCTTTACTCTCTCTGCGCCTCTGCGCCTCTGCGTGAGCTTTAAAAAAGTAGAAAATATAACAAAATTACTTCCTGAGTTTAGCAAGTTTCAAATCTTATATTTTAGGATGATCTGCGTAAATTTGAAATAACCACAAAAGACACAGGAAGAAAAATCATGGCTAAATTGGTTAAATCTTATGCCGCAATTGATGGTAATGAAGCGGTTGCGCGTGTAGCTTACAAATTAAATGAAGTAATCGCAATTTATCCGATCACACCATCATCAAATATGGGTGAATGGGCTGATGCGTGGATGGCAGAAAATAAACCTAATTTATGGGGTACAATTCCCAATGTCACCCAAATGCAAAGTGAAGGTGGTGCTGCTGCTGCGGTACATGGTGCATTACAAACAGGTGCTTTAAGTACAACTTTCACCGCTTCCCAAGGTTTGTTATTAATGATTCCCAATTTGTTTAAAATTGCGGGAGAATTAACCAGTTTTGTCCTTCATGTTTCGGCACGTTCTTTAGCTACTCACGCTTTATCTATTTTCGGTGATCACAGTGATGTGATGGCTGCTAGAAGTACAGGTTTTGCATTATTATGTTCTGCTTCTGTACAGGAAAGTCATGATTTTGCACTTATTTCTCAAGCTGCAACTTTAGAAACCAGAGTTCCTTTTTTACACTTTTTTGATGGGTTTAGAACTTCCCATGAAGTGCAAAAAATTGAGTTATTATCTGACGAAGTTTTACGGGAATTAGTACCTTTAGAATTAGTTTCTGCACATCGTCAACGCTGTTTAACTCCTGATAAACCAGTGTTAAGAGGAACAGCACAAAACCCCGATGTTTATTTTCAATCTCGTGAAGGTGCAAACCCTTATTATAATGCTTGTCCTGATATTGTTCAAAGGATTATGGACAAGTTTGGAGAACAAACAGGACGATATTATAAATTATATGAATATCATGGACATCCCAAAGCAGACCGGGTAATTATTCTCATGGGTTCTGGTTGTGAAACTGTCCATGAAACTGTAGATTATCTGAATAACCAAGGTGAAAAAGTGGGAGTTATCAAAGTTCGACTTTTTCAACCTTTTGATGTGGGAAGATTTATCGAAGCTTTACCTAATAGTGTCAAATCTATTGCGGTTTTGGATAGAACTAAAGAACCAGGAAGCGCAGGTGAACCTTTATATTTAGAAGTAGTCACCGCTATCCATGAAGGATGGAAAAAAACCACCTTCCCGAAAATTGTCGGGGGTAGATATGGGTTATCTTCTAAAGAGTTTACCCCTGCAATGGTAAAAGCGGTTTTTGATCATCTCCGTCAATCAAAACCCAAGAATCATTTTACTATTGGGATTAATGATGATGTCACTTTTACTTCTGTGAATTTTGATCCTGGGTTTTCTACTGAACCAGATAGCGTTGTGCGTGCAATGTTCTATGGTTTGGGTTCTGATGGTACGGTAGGTGCAAATAAGAACTCAATTAAAATTATTGGGGAAGGTACAGAAAATAATGCTCAAGGTTATTTTGTGTATGATTCTAAAAAGTCTGGTTCAATGACGGTTTCTCATTTGCGCTTTGGTGCTGAGAAAATTCGCTCAACTTATCTCATCAACCAAGCTAATTTTATCGGTTGTCATCATTGGGGTTTCATTGAAACAATTGATATCTTAAAAAATGCAGCAACTGGAGCGACATTTTTATTAAATAGTCCCTATCCCGCAAATGAGGTATGGAAAAATTTACCTGTAAAGGTGCAACAGCAAATTGTTGAGAAAGACCTGAAAGTTTATGCTATTAATGCTAGTCAGGTAGCGAAAAATAGCGGGATGGGTAGAAGAATTAACACTATTATGCAGGTGTGTTTCTTCAAATTAGCGGGGGTATTGCCAGAAAAAGAAGCGATCGCTAAAATTAAACAAGCGATTGAAAAGACCTATGGTAAAAAAGGTGCAGATGTTGTCAACATGAATTTAAAAGCTGTTGATAACACTTTAGAAAATCTCCACGCAATCAAAATTCCTGCTACAACAAGTAGTAAGAAAAATCAGCAATCACCAATTACCAATTACCAATCACCAATTACCAAACCAGAATTTGTGGATCAAGTTTTGGGTAAAATTATGGTGTGGGAAGGTGATGACTTACCTGTAAGTGCTTTACCCGCAGATGGAACTTTCCCCACTGCAACCGCAAAATGGGAAAAACGCAACGTTGCAGAAGAAATACCGGTTTGGGATGAGGATGTCTGCGTTCAATGCGGTAAATGTGTGATGGTTTGTCCTCATGCTGCTATTCGTGCAAAAGCTTATGAAGCGGATAATTTAGCAACTGCACCTGCAAGTTTTAAGTCAGCAAATGCAAAAGATAAAAGTTTTGCTGGTCAGAAATTTACTATCCAAGTTGCACCAGAAGACTGTACAGGTTGCAGTATTTGTGTGGATGTTTGTCCTGCGAAAAATAAAGCAGAACCCAGCAAAAAAGCTATCAACATGAGTCCGCAGTTACCTTTGAGAGAACAGGAAAGAGAAAATTGGGATTTCTTTTTAAGTTTACCAAATCCCGATCGCAGAAAGTTGAAATTAAATCAAATTCGTCAACAACAACTGCAAGAACCACTATTTGAGTTTTCCGGTGCTTGTGCAGGATGTGGAGAAACACCATATCTGAAATTATTAACACAATTATTTGGCGATCGCTCACTCATTGCTAATGCTACCGGTTGTTCTTCCATTTACGGTGGAAACCTCCCCACAACTCCCTGGACTCAAAACGCAGAAGGAAGAGGTCCAGCATGGTCCAATAGTTTATTTGAAGATAACGCCGAATTTGGTTTTGGTTATCGTTTATCTATTGATAAACAAGCAGAATTTGCAGCGGAATTATTGCAACAATTGAGTAGTGAAATTGGGGATAATTTAGTAAATGATATCCTCAAAAATGCCCAAAAAACCGAAGCAGATATTTGGGAACAACGGGAAAATGTTGAAGTTCTCAAACAAAAACTAGATGAAATTTCCGCATCTCAAAATGACCAAAATCTCAAATCCAAAATCCAAAATCTAAAATCCCTCGCTGATTATTTAGTCAAGAAAAGTGTGTGGATAGTCGGTGGTGATGGATGGGCTTATGACATTGATTTTCATGGAATTGATCACGTTTTAGCCAGTGGTAAAAACGTCAATATCTTGGTTATGGATACAGAAGTTTATTCTAACACAGGTGGTCAATCTTCTAAAGCAACTCCTACCGCAGCAGTTGCTAAATTTGCTGCCAGTGGTAAACCCGCAGCAAAGAAAGATTTAGGTTTAATGGCCATGACTTACGGTAATGTTTATGTGGCTAGTGTTGCGTTAGGTGCAAAGGATGAACACACATTAAAAGCATTCTTAGAAGCGGAAGCTTTTGATGGTCCTTCCCTGATTATTGCCTATAGTCATTGTATTGCTCACGGCATTGATATGACCACTGGTTTACAACAACAAAAAGCCTTAGTTGACTCTGGTAGATGGTTGTTATATCGTTATAATCCTGCATTGCAAAATGAAGGTAAAAATCCTCTACAATTGGATATGAAAGCACCTTCTGAGTCGGTGGAAAAATCCATGTACCAGGAGAACCGGTTTAAGATGTTAATTAAGAGTAAACCGGAAATTGCTAAACAATTGTTAGCCCAAGCGCAAGCGGAAGTTGATGCACGTTGGGAGATGTATCAATATTTAGCTAAGAGGTAATAGGTAATAGGTAATTGGTAATGGGTTTTTACCTGTTACCTATTATCGAATTATTAATTAGAATTGTTTATTTACGCCAATTATCTATTACTAAAGGATAACCTAATGCTTGAATTTTCAGATAATGCTTAGTGTTACCTGTAACTAAAATTAAATTGTTTTGGATAGCGATAGAAGCTATTAATACATCTGCTAATCCTATTGGTTGTCCACTGCTTTCTAAATCAGCATGAATCAATCCTGAAAGTTCTGCACTTTTTTGGTCTAAATGTAGGATTTCCATTTCAGGTAAATCCGCTAAAAATTCTTGAATGCGATCATTACGATTTAGTTTTCTCCAACCCTTGATAATTTCGGAAACAGTAATCACAGAAATTGTATAATGTTTCCATATTGCTCTGTATGCAATAGCATTGGCGTTTATTTTAGAATTTTTACCTTTACGAATTTCCGAGGTTATATCTGTATCAATTAAAGATTTTCTCACAACTCAATTATTTTGTATTAACTTCTATGTTGTAAAATATCTTCAACCATTTTATCTACTAAGTCAGCATCATTAGACCATTCACCAATAAATGAATTATTGATTATTTCCGGTTTAGTTAGTTGCTCAATCATGGCTTTGATTAAATCTGAAACTTGACAATGATGAGTTTGTGTCAATTGTTCTATTTTGTTAAAAGTTTCTTGATCAAGTTCAATTTCTATTTTTTTCATAGTTTTGTGGTGTTGATTTTATGTGGGTATATTATAACCACAAGTGTTGAATCCTGCAATAAAACTTTACAATCTTTTCGTTTTACCCAGGTAAAATCCATTGTCTATTGAGAATAGAGTCATTAATTGCTCAAATTTGGTATCACCAATACCAATGCACAACTTGGACAAAATCCTCAAAATCTTAACATTCAACACTTCTGACAAACTTACTTCCCAGTCTTTATCGGCAAAATGTCCCTTGGGATAATTAAATTTTTGTGCCAGCGCAGGTTGAGGCATTGCTACATCTATAATTGCAGGTGTAGAAATCCCCAAAATTGCCGCTAATGTTATTGCTTTGTAATTCATAAAACTCTCCCTCTGGGAAACCAGGTAAAAAGTCTATATTTGTCTATATTTATGGATTCACTCTATAGCAAATCAATTTCGCTTTAAGCTGTTGTTTCTTCTTGATTGAGATTCCTGGAAATAAATAGTTTAGGAAACAGCAACCCAGAACTTTCTTTATATTCTTCAAACTCAGGATATCGAGACAAAGATTGATCTTTTTTCCGCATATTGGGAACAAATATCATGGCTATAAATAACCCCAGAATTAAAAAAGGTAGCCAATGCTGTGCTAACATGGCAAATGCTAGATAAATCAAGACTTCTCCCAAGTAATTAGTATTACGACATCTAGCAAAGAAACCTTCTGTAATTAGTCCAGTTTTGTATTTGAGTGTATAGTATTTTTGAGCATCACTAGCAAAGTGTAAAAACACCCCCAAAATATTTAAAGAAATAGCCGCAGTTACTAACGGTAAAGGTGGAACAGTGCCACTACTAATCAAAATAAATGGTGCTACCCAATATAAGCCAAGTAGTATAAAGGTAATAATTCCCATAAAAGTAGGAATTTCTTGTTCCCATTGTTTATCTGGGAAAATACGATCTTTTAGTAACCAAAGAAAACCATAAGTACCATGAAGGGCAAGATAAACCCAAGCTCCAATAGTAAAGTTATGGTATAAAAACATTAGTCCTAACACTATAAAAAAAGTTAGACCTTTGTGAAAATTAATCGGATATTTTACCTTCATATTCTGGCTTTTTGTGAGAATTTTTTAAGTGTTTAAATAAATAGAGAGATAGGAAAATATCGCCTATCCCTCTGCCATAATTATTTCTTCGCAATAATCCAAACAGCGTGAACAATACCCAAAATGTAAAAACCAAAAATCGTTAACAGTAAATTAATCCAAAAATCTTTGCCAAAACCAACTTGTAAAAATACTCCCAAAGGTGGTAAAAAGATGGCTGCTACGATTCTAATTAGGTCATCCATAATACTCTCCTGTTCATTGTCCACATCTATATTATTAACATCACTTTCTCTAACTCGCATTCCTGAAAAGATACAGTAACCCAAACTAACACCCAGAAGTAACACCCAGAAGTAACACCTACATTAACCACCGCTGATTTTAGCTTTGTAACCTAACTTAACTAAAATCTCTAAAATCTTCTGTTTATGATCTCCTTGAATTTCAATTTCGTTCTCTTTCACAGTTCCCCCTGTACCGCATTGGGTTTTTAACTGTTTCAATAAAGCGGTTAAGGTTTCTGCTTTGGTTTGAAACCCGGTAATAACCGTGACTGTTTTTCCCTTCCTCCCTGCGCGGGTTGCTTGTACCCTCACATTTTGTTGGTTTGGGGGTAGTTCTTGTACTGGACGTTCTAAAGCAGGTGAGTTATCATTACCAAATTCTTGGTAAATTATACGTTTGTCAGATTTTGATTTAGAGGAAGACATACAATTTAATTCTTAATTCAATCCAGAAATAATCTCAAGTAGACTCCAATTTATTTCCTACTGCTATTTTAACCAATTACTAATCACTAATTAGGGGTTGCTGAGAAAGTCTTTCCGTGAGGGCGAAGCATTCGGGCAACTAATTATCAATTTTATGACTAGGCTATTTTCCGAATGCTTCGCCCCTACTTTGCCCCTACGACTCCTGACTCCTAAATTCTGACATTTTTTTTTCAAGATTAGGGTAATATAAACTACCACTAAGAATAATCTGATCTATTATCACTATGTTCAAAACTACATTATCTGTATCTGATGGTACTAATCCAGTACCTACTTCTCAACAGTATCGTCTCATGGGTGCGATCGCTGCTTTAATTCTTATCAGTCTGATCACTTCATCCGGGGGATCACCTATGAAACACACTATTTCTAACTGTTGGGAAGGGTTTATTTGGGGTATCGCTGATCCAGTGATTGGTTTGGATCGATTAGCTGGTATTGTTGCTGTTGGTTTACTCTCTGCTAGATTTGTACGTGGTGCTGGGATCGGTTTAGCTTTTGTATTTGCTGCTTTCTTGGGACAAATAATACATTTAGCTTCCTTAAAGCTACTAGGTATAGATCCAGGTATAGAAATATTTATTGCTATCTTCTCCATCCTCTTTGGTGTAATTTTTATCCTACATACCCCAATCAGTTGGTTAGCTTGTACTATACTCAGTGCGATCGCTGGATTATTTCATGGTTATGCTGATAGTCAAGCAATTATAGGCGCTCAAATCTCAACCATAGCCACATATTTGATAGGTGTTAGCTTAACTCAAACTGCAATTGTCTTGTCTGCTAGAAAAATTGGTATTATATTCACAAAACAAGCAAGTAAGCAGATATTTCACAAAACAATTCGTTGGGTTGGGTTAACTTTTTGTGCAATTGGTGTCGTATTTTTCGCCAATGCAGTAATCTCATAGCAAGCAAATACTTTGAGGTAGTTGTGTAACTTTTAATTATCACTAGATTGATAATTATTGTTAAAAAAAGTTAACACAAAAGTTAACACAATTCTGCACAATTACCCAATTTGGTATTTTTTTTTAAATATCCCAAATGCTTCCGAAAATCAGGTTAATATTGCTACTAAAAATATCCTAATTACAGGATTTACCAATCCTTAATCAGATAGCATTGTTACAGATGGCATTTTTGTTTGATTCTCAAATTTCACTTAGTACAGTTTAGTGCTGATTAGGAAATTATTTGATGAATATTAACAATATTACTATGATGATTTCTCAAAATTGGGGCGCTCCAGAAATGATATCCGCAGGAATAGAAGCTAAAATCAACCGCTTAGAATCTATTGTTGAGCAAATCGGTGAAGCTGTGCTTTCTACTACCGACACTATTGAACGTTTAGCTCAAAGAGTAGATGCTTTGAGCTTACAAGTAGAAGCGCAGGGAAAACAAGTACAGCAGCAAGGATATCAAATTTTTGCCTTGTGTGATGCTGTACAAAGTCTCGCTGAAACACAAAAAGATTCATTACAAGAAATCAATCAACTCACAAAATCTGTAGATAAAATTGTGTTTTTGCTGCAAAGTGTAGATGAAGAAACATGAACTACCCCAGCTTATTCCCAAATCCGAAATCCAAAATCTCAAATCCAAAATCTCAAATCCAAAATTGGCATGATCAAACCTTTAATTGAGTAATTGCAATATTGCCAGAAAAACATACATCTACATCACTACCAGGAGTGCGATCGCGTTTACCATATTCACCAACATAATAAAAATTATCACCCTCTACTCGATAATTTACAGGTAAAGGTTTGGTACAGGGTGGACAAAAAACAACTTGAGGATCACCATCTCCCGGTAGTAGATGGGGTAAATTCACATTCCAAAAGCTACCAGGTGCTAAAGGCTTTTTCAGTAAATCTGCTAATATTACTGATGTCCATTTAGCTGCTAAATCCCAATTATAATTGAGTTTAGCTTTGCGATAATGAGAAATCGCCACACCAGGAATACCGTGCATTGCAGCTTCTCTCACCGCAGCAACAGTTCCAGAAATGTACGCATCCACTCCCAAATTACCACCAGCATTAATTCCTGAAAGCACAAACTTGACATCTTGACTAATTTGTGTTATGGCAATTCTCACACAATCAGCAGGAGTACCAGCAATAGCATATTCAAAATCAGAACGACGTTCTAATTTAATCGGTTCAGTTGTCGTCACCTGATGTCCACAACCAGACTGATGTGTTGCTGGTGCAGCGATAATTACATCTTTGTCATTTACCGCTTTCAGCAAAGCTTGAATACCTGGTGCGTCGATACCGTCGTCGTTAGTTAAGATGATTGTCATGAGATTTTAGAGTTTAGATTTTAGAGTTTAGATTGATTCGACCAATAAATCCTGAAATAAATCCTGAAATAAATCCTGAAATAAATCTTGGTAATTTTACCATCCAGGAATTATCCTCAAATCAGATGCTTTTGACCTAGATTATGTAGTATTTTGATTGCAAGAGTATTTTAGGATTCATTTCATGAAACAGCTACTCAAGCAATTATTTAGTGGTCATTCATACCTTACCCGTCTCATTGTACCTGTATTGGTGATGATGATGGCTATTTCTGTTTTTGTGACACCTGCTTTTGCTACTGGAGTATATCAAATACCCAACCTGACAGCAGATACTTGGATTGTAGATGAAGGTGATGTTCTTAGCCGTTTTAATGAAGGTCAAATCAGCGGTGCTTTTAAAGACTTGGCTAAAGCAACAGGTAATGAAGTGAGAATTGTTACCATTCACCGTTTCGACTATGGGGAAACACCGGAAAGTTTTGCGAAAGGACTATTTACAAAATGGTTTCCTACACCAGAAGCACAAGCTAACCAAGCGATTGTGATCGTTGATACTCTAACCAATGGTGCAACTATTGTCAGCGGGGATCAAGTGAAAACTCTCTTGACTGATGAGATCGCTAATAGTGTCACAAAAGAAACACTAGGGGCAGCATTACGGGATGGTAACAAATATAATCAAGGATTTTTGGATGTGCGCGATCGCCTAGTAGCAGTCCTTTCTGGTAAACCTGATCCTGGTCCACCAGCAGAAAAAGAAACTGTACAGGTAGAAAGCACATTTAGCAATGCGGAAGAAACCGACAAAAACAAAGGTAATGCTACTGCTTGGGTAGTAGGATTGTTAATTGCAGCTACTGTCATTCCCATGGCAACTTATTATTTATACCAAATTAATCAGCCTTCCAATCAGGGGTAAATAATGAGGGAATAGGTAGAATTTTTGTAAGGAGTCAGGAGATCAAGGAGTCAGGAGATCAAGGAGTCAGAATATTTGTTTGTAGCAACTGTATTCTGTATCCTGAATCCTTACGAATTTTTTACTTTACGGTTTTGTACACAGTTGACTATGAAAAATACTTCTCAACATCCCAAACGTATTTTATTTTTACATCCCAACTTTCCCGCCCAATTTCGTCATCTGGCCACAACTTTAGCCAAAAATGATAAATATCAAGTAGTATTTGGTACAAATCGTCAGGAAGGATCAATACCAGGAGTATTGAAAGCTATTTATGAACCTTCCCGCACAGCAGCACCCCAAACTCATCATTATATCCGCAATTTAGAAAATGCAATTCTCACCGGACAAGCTGTATATCGCATAGCAGAACAATTAAAAACACAGGGTTTTATTCCTGATATAATTTACGGTCATTCTGGCTGGGGTCCGACATTATTTATGAAAGAAATTTTCCCGAAAGCCGAATTATTATGTTTCTTTGAATGGTTTTATCATGCTCGCGGTTCTGATGCCGATTTTGATCCCAGTGATCCGTTAAATGCTGATGATTTGTGTCGTATTAAAGTCAAAAATTCACCGATTTTACTAGATTTATACCATTGCGATCGCGGACTTTCTCCTACTAATTGGCAACGTCAACAATTTCCCCCAGAATATCATCAAAAAATCACTGTTTGTCACGATGGAATTGATACTAATTATTTTATTCCTCAGCCAGATGCTAAATTAGTTTTACCCCGAATTAATCTTGATCTTTCCCATGTTTCAGAATTAATTACTTATGTAGCGAGAGGAATGGAACCTTATCGCGGTTTTCCTCAGTTTATGGAAGCAGTAGCATTAATTCAACAACAACGCCCAAACTGTCATATTGTAGTTGTGGGAGAAGATAGAGTTGCCTATGGAAAAAGTCTTCCTGATGGTAAAACTTATAAACAATTAATGTTAGAAAAATTAGATTTAGATTTAACCAGATTACACTTTACTGGTTTACTTCCTTATACTGAATATTTGCAAGTTTTACAAGCATCCTCAGCCCATATTTATTTAACTTTTCCTTTTGTTTTATCCTGGTCAATGTTAGAAGCAATGTCCGCAGGATGTTTGTTAATAGCTTCTGATACTCCACCAGTTCAGGAAGTAATTAAAGATGGTAAAAATGGACTGTTAGTAAATTTCTTTTCTCCCCAACAAATTGCCGACAAGGTGAATACAGCTTTAGATAATTCTCCAGATATGATTTCTATTCGTACCGCTGCACGCAAGACAATAGTTAATAACTATGATCTACAAACATTATTACCACAACATTTAGATTGGATGTTAGGTAAGACAGGTTTCGCGTCAACAATGTAGGGGCGTTCGCGAAGCGTGCTGGAAGCATCAGCATTCGGATGATAGTCTTAGGTAAAAACCGATAATTAATTGTCCGAATGCTTCGCCCTTAGAGGATGTTTGAAAAGTTTTTAATCCCACATTCCGCACCCTCAACTGTCACAGATCAAAAAAGCCATTAAAGTAGTACATAATAACTAAAAGTAACTTAAAAGTTAAGAGGCTTAATGAGAGTAAATAGCATTAAGCTGGGTATGGAGTGAGAAAGTGAAACTTCGTAACGGGACACAGAGAGAAGATTCAATAGGAAAAAAATTCATTGTTCAGAAA